>NZ_SMKB01000534.1:0-712 GCF_004348575.1 Actinomadura sp. 7K534 | reverse complement strand
GTTGGGGATCGCGCCGGCGGGGCCGGCTCGGGGGGTTGCGGCCGCCGCCGGCGCGATCGTCTAGGGGCCGGGCCGTAAGCGGACCGGCTTCGCTCAAGGGCGCCCTCCCGCAGTGGCCCCGGCCACGCGCGCGAGCGCGTTACCTGAGCGGTGCGGTGACGCCGAAGGCGAGCCGCACCGGGAAGATCGCGAAGCGATGCGCGCTCGCACAGGCCAGGTCACGTAGCGAGCGCCAGCGAGCGAAGTGGGCCTGGCCTGCAAAAACACTGCCTGGAATTAACTCGCTTCGGGGACGGGGAGGGTCGGTTGGCCGGTGATGCCCAGCGTGTCTTCGACGAGGGTGACGAAGACCTCGGCGTCGTGGAGGAGTTCCTCGGCCTCGCGCGGGGTGACGGCGCGGGGCAGGCCGGCCTCGGCGGCGGCGCGTTTGTCGGCGCCGGCGGCGAAGAAGGCGGCCCACTCGCGCAGTGCGGGCTCGGCCTCGGGCAGCAGCACCCAGACGCTGCGGGGGCGGCCGCGGCGGTGGGTCTCCAGGGGTTCCTTGGACGCCAGCACCGCGGCGGCGGCGCGCAGAGCCGCCAGGTGCGCGCAGACGTAGCGGACGGCGGGCGAGGTGGCCTCCGCCGCCTCGGCGAGGCCCATGCGGGCGGCGTGCAGTTGGCCGACGGCCGTGTGCGCCGGGCGCGGCGCGGGCATCGGACGGTGGCGGGGG
>NZ_SMKB01000533.1:0-715 GCF_004348575.1 Actinomadura sp. 7K534 | reverse complement strand
GCGGGCCGGGGGCGTTCAGTTCCAGGTGGACGCCGAGCATGCGGATGACGAAGCAGGCCGCGACGGCGAGCAGGGCGGCGGGGAGCCCGTAGAGGTCCAGGCGGGTGGCCACGACCGTGATCGCGGCGGCGACGAAGGCCGGGATCGCGTAGAGGTCGCTGCGGAGCACCGAGGGGATCCGGCCGATGAGGACGTCGCGCATCGTGCCGCCGCCCACGCCGGTGACCACGCCCAGCAGCAGGGCGGGCCCGACGCCCAGGCCGTAGGCCAGTGCCTTGCTCGCGCCGATGACGGCGAACGTGCTCAGCCCGATCGCGTCCATCACCGTGATCGGCATCTCCAGCCGGTCCAGGATCCGGCTGAAGCCGAACGCGAGCAGGCCGCCGCCCGTGGCGAGCGCGAAGTAGCGCCAGTCGACGAACGTGGCGGGCGGGACCGCGCCGAGGATGACGTCCCGGATGACCCCGCCGCCCAGCGCGGTGATCATCCCGAGGCCGACGACGCCGACCACGTCCAGCCGGGTCGCGCGCACGGCCGTCAGCGCGCCGTTGAGGCCGAAGGCGAAGGTGCCGGCCAGGTCCAGCGCGAGCAGCAACGGCGGTACGGAGCCCATCCCGCCTTTCTACACGCTCGCCTCTCGGCTCAACGTTTACGTCACCCGCGTTGCGCCGGGGGCGGGGCCGGCGAGGTGCGGTGCGCCGTCTTCGACGCGCTC
>NZ_SMKB01000005.1:0-85784 GCF_004348575.1 Actinomadura sp. 7K534 | reverse complement strand
GGCCGGGGGAGCGGCCAGGGCCAGGGGCAGGGCTGCGAGGGCGAGCGCGAGCGACCAGGGCCTGCGGCGCATGAGACCTCCGTGGGGCGGGATCGGCCGGGGATTCCGCCCCGATGGTGAGCGCGCCGCGGAGCCCCGTCCATGTGGTCAACTAACGAAAACCGGGTCCGGACATGGACATGGACCAACCTAGACAGCACGTCCAATAGTGGTGGCCGGGCACCCGGGCCCGGTCGCCCGCTCCGGGCGGGCCGGCTGCGGTACGTTCGTGGCGCACCGCGACCACCTGCCCGTCCCCCGTGCCGCCGGAGGCCCGATGTCCCTTCTCGACCAGCTGCTCACCGCCGTCTCCGACGGGCGGGTGGAGATCGTCGACCTGACCGCCCCGCTGTCGGAGCGGACCCCGATCCTCCAGCTGCCGGAGCCCTTCGCCAACACGGTCCCGTTCCGGCTGGAGGAGATCAGCCGGTACGACGACCGCGGCCCCGCCTGGTACTGGAACAACGTCGTCACCGGCGAGCACGTCGGCACCCACTTCGACGCGCCCGTGCACTGGGCCACCGGGCGCGACGGCGAGGACGTCTCGCAGGTGCCGCCCGGCAGGCTCGTCGCCCCGGCGGTCGTGCTGGACGCCTCCGCGCACGCCGCCGCCGACCCCGACTTCCTGCTGGAGATCGACCACGTCCGGGACTGGGAGAAGGCGCACGGGCCGCTCCCCGACGGCGGCTGGCTCCTCTACCGCACGGGCTGGGACGCGCGCTCCGGCGACGGGGACGCCTTCCTCAACGCCGACGAGACCGGCTCCCACACGCCCGGCATCTCGGCCGAGTGCGCGCGGTGGCTCGCCGAGGAGACCCCCGTCATCGGCCTCGGCGTGGAGACCGTCGGCACCGACGCGGGCGGCGCGCACGCCCTCGACCCGCCGTTCCCCTGCCACTCCTACTTCCTCGGCGCCGGCAAGTACGGGCTCACCCAGCTGCAGAACCTCGACCGGCTCCCCGCACGCGGCGCCGTGCTGCTCGCCTCGCCGCTGCCGATCGTCGGCGGCTCGGGCAGCCCCGCCCGCGTGCTCGCGCTGATCGAGCGATGAACGT
The DNA here is from genome assembly GCF_004348575.1 of Actinomadura sp. 7K534. NCBI lineage: Bacteria > Bacillati > Actinomycetota > Actinomycetes > Streptosporangiales > Thermomonosporaceae > Actinomadura > Actinomadura sp. 7K534. The sequence goes on along the minus strand of NZ_SMKB01000005.1, from coordinate 84,690 downwards.
CGCGGAGGCCGTGGGCGGGGCCCTGGCGCGGCTCGGCGCCACCACCGTCTTCGGGGTCGTCGGCAGCGGGAACTTCCACGTCACCAACGCTCTCGTCGCGGGCGGCGCGCGGTTCGTCGCCGCCCGGCACGAGGCCGGCGCCGCGACGATGGCTGACGCGTACGCGCGGGTGAGCGGCGAACTCGGCGTGGTGTCCCTGCATCAGGGACCGGGCCTCACCAACGCGGTCACCGGCATCGCCGAGGCCGCCAAGAGCCGCACGCCGCTGCTGGTGGTCGCGGGCGAGGTGGCCGCCGCCGCGGTCCGCTCCAACTTCCGCGTCGACCAGGCCGCCATCGCGGCGGCGGTCGGGGCGGTCCCCGAGCGGGTGCACTCCCCGCGGACCGCCCTCGCCGACGTGGCCCGCGCCTGCCGGACGGCGGTCGCCGAGCGCCGCACGGTCCTGCTGTGCCTCCCGCTGGACATCCAGGAGGCCGAGTACCCCGGCGACCCGGCGGAGCGGCCGCCCGCGCGCCGGCGGCCGGCCGTACCGCCGCTGCCGGTGCCGCCGCCCGCCGCGGTCGCCCGCCTCGCCGGCATGCTGCAGGACGCCGCGCGGCCGGTGTTCGTCGCGGGCCGCGGCGCGCGGCTGTCCGGCGCCCGCGAGCCCCTCGCCGAGCTGGCCGGGCGCTGCGGCGCGCTGCCCGCCACCTCCGCGGTCGCACGGGGGCTGTTCGCCGGCGACCCGTTCGCGCTGGACGTCAGCGGCGGCTTCGCCACCCCCGCCGCGGCGGAGCTGATCCGCGGCGCCGACCTCGTCGTCGGCTGGGGCTGCTCGCTGAACATGTGGACGACCCGGCACGGCGCCCTCGTCGCACGGGACGCGAAGGTCGTGCAGGTCGACGTGGACGCGCGCGCGCTCGGCGCGCACCACCCCGTCGACCTCGGCCTCATCGGCGACGCCGCCGAGACCGCGCGGGCCGTCGCCGCGGAACTGGAGGCGCGCGGCCACTCCGCCACCGGCTACCGCACCCCGGACGTGGCCGGGCGGCTCGCCCGGGAGGGACGCTGGCAGGACGTCCCGTACGAGGAGCACCCCGCCGGTGACGACGACGCGGGCGGGCCCCGCGTCGACCCGCGGACGCTGTCGATCGCCCTGGACGGCATGCTGCCCCGCGAGCGCGCCGTCGCCGTCGACTCGGGCAACTTCATGGGGTACCCCGCGATGTTCCTGGACGTCCCCGACGCCGACGCGCTCGTGTTCACCCAGGCGTTCCAGTCGGTCGGGCTCGGCCTCGCCACCGCCATCGGCGCCGCGGTGGCCCGGCCTGACCGGCTTACTGTCGCCGCGCTTGGCGACGGCGGCGCGCTGATGTCCGCCGCGGAGCTGGAGACGGCCGTCCGGCTGGGGCTGGACCTGCTCATCGTCGTCTACGACGACGAGGCGTACGGCGCGGAGGTGCACCACTTCGGCCCCGGCGGGCACCCGCTGGACACGGTCACGTTCCCGCCCGCCGACCTCGCCGCGATCGGCCGCGGGTTCGGCTGCGCGGCGGCGACCGTCCGCCGGCCGGCGGACCTGGCCGCGGTGGCCGGCTGGCTGGAGGGGCCGCGCGACCGCCCGATGCTCGTGGACGCCAAGGTCACCCGGGACCGTCCCGCCTGGTGGCTCGAAGAGGCCTTCCGCGGCCACTGACCTCCGGCGGGGGCGGGGGACGGCCGCCGGGCGGCGGTGTAGGGGTGCTTCACCGGGGCATGATCACGTCCGTGGTCGACTCCGGGGGGGTGCTGATGGGCGGGTGCCGACATTGTCGACGCAGGGCCGTTGACCGATCTTGTCGGGCGACCTTACCGTCGCGGCGGCTGTGCCTTACGTCACACACCCCCGAGGAGGAGAGATGACGCGAGGGCCGGAGCTCCCCCCGCTGGCCCGGGAGATGGCCGCGGAGTTCGCCGGGACGATGATCCTGATCCTGTTCGGTGTCGGCGTCGTGGCGCAGGTCATCGCCGGCAGCGGGCTCGGCGATCCGCAGAGCCTCGGAGACCACGACAGCATCGCCTGGGCGTGGGGCATCGGGGTCACGCTCGGCGTGTACGTATCGGCCCGCATCAGCGGCGGGCACATCAACCCGGCCGTCACGGTCGCCCTCGCGGTATTCAAGGGATTCCCCTGGCGCAAGGTGCTCCCGTACTGCTTCGCGCAGCTCCTCGGGGCGTTCGTCGCCGCGCTGATCGTCCGGTGGAACTACAGCGAGATCCTGCAGAAGTTCGACCCCGGCCTGACGGAGAAGTCGCACATCGTGTTCTCCACGATGCCGGGCAACGGGACGCTGCCGATCGGGACCTGGGGGGCCTTCCGCGACCAGGTGATCGGCACCGCGATCCTGCTCTTCCTCGTGCTGGCCCTCACCGACCTGCGCAACGCGCCGCCGCTGGCGAACCTGGCGCCGTTCATCATCGGCCTCATCGTGGTGGCGATCGGGATGGCGTTCGGCTCCGCCGCCGGGTACGCGATCAACCCGGCCCGCGACCTCGGCCCGCGGCTCGTCCAGTGGCTGACGGGATACGACAGTCCGTGGACCGACCAGTACGGGAATCTGTATTTCTGGGTCCCGATCGCGGGACCGCTCATCGGCGGCGTGCTCGGGGCCGGCCTCTACATCCTGCTCATCGGGCGCAACATCCCCGGCGAGGAGGAGGGCACGGAGGTCGCCGAGCCGAAGCCGGAGTACGACGTTTCCTGACGGTTCTGACGGTTTCCCGGCGGGGCGCCCCCGCCGGCGGAAAGGGAGAGTCCATGGCCGACTTCGTCGGAGCGCTGGACCAGGGCACCACGAGCACCCGTTTCATGATCTTCGACCACGGCGGCAACGAGGTCGCCCGCCACCAGCTGGAGCACGAGCAGATCCTGCCGCGCGCCGGGTGGGTCGAGCACGACCCCACCGAGATCTGGGAGCGGACCCGGTCGGTCATCCAGTCCGCCATGAACCGGGCGAACCTCGGCCACGCCGACCTCGCGGCGGTCGGGATCACCAACCAGCGCGAGACCGCCGTGGTGTGGAACCGGCGGACGGGCCGCGCCTACTACAACGCGATCGTCTGGCAGGACACGCGCACCGACCGCATCGCCTCCGCCCTCGAGCGGGAGGGCAAGGGGGAGACGATCCGGCACCGCGCCGGGCTGCCGCCCGCCACGTACTTCTCCGGCGGCAAGGTCCAGTGGATCCTGGAGAACGTCGACGGCGTCCGCGAGGCCGCCGAGAACGGCGACGCGATCTTCGGCAACATCGACACGTGGGTGCTGTGGAACCTGACCGGCGGGCCCGACGGCGGCGTGCACGTCACCGACCCGACCAACGCCAGCCGCACCATGCTGATGGACCTGGAGACCCTCGACTGGGACGACCAGCTCCTGTCGTTCTTCGGCATCCCGCGGGGGATGCTCCCGGAGATCAGGCCGTCCTCGGCGCCCGACCCGTACGGCGCGACCCGCGCGGACGGCCCCTTCGGCGGGGAGATCCCGCTCACCGGCATCCTCGGCGACCAGCAGGCCGCGACGGTCGGGCAGGTGTGCTTCGCCCCCGGCGAGGCCAAGAACACCTACGGCACCGGCAACTTCCTCCTCCTCAACACCGGTGAGGAGCTCGTCAGGTCCAAGGCCGGGATGCTGACCACCGTCTGCTACAAGTTCGGCGACGCCCGGCCCGTGTACGCGCTGGAGGGCTCGATCGCGGTGACGGGATCGGCGGTGCAGTGGCTGCGCGACCAGCTCGGCATCATCTCCGGCGCCGCGCAGAGCGAGTCCCTGGCCCGGCAGGTCGAGGACAACGGCGGGGTCTACTTCGTCCCGGCCTTCTCCGGCCTGTTCGCGCCTTACTGGCGCTCCGACGCCCGCGGCGCCATCGTCGGCCTGTCCCGCTACAACACCAACGCCCACCTGGCGCGGGCCACGCTGGAATCGATCTGCTACCAGTCCCGCGACGTCGTCGAGGCGATGCGCGAGGACTCCGGCGTCTCCCTGGACGTGCTGAAGGTCGACGGCGGGGTCACCGCCAACGAGCTGTGCATGCAGATGCAGGCCGACATCCTGGGCGTCCCGGTCTCGCGGCCCGTCGTCGCCGAGACCACCGCCCTGGGCGCCGCCTACGCGGCCGGGCTGGCCGTCGGCTTCTGGGACACCACCGAAGAACTCCGCCAGAACTGGAACGAGGACCGCCGCTGGGAGCCCACCTGGGACGAGGAGCGGCGCCGGGAGGGCTACGCCGGCTGGAAGAAGGCCGTCGAGCGCACCTACGGCTGGGTGGACGTGGACTGAGTGGAGCCAGACCGCTCCGGACCGCCGCCGGACGCCTTTCACGCCCGGGGCCCTTCTCGGGCGGGCGAACCTGATCTAGCATCCGCCCGGACAGCGTCGTCACCGGCCGGTGCGCCGCCGCCGGCCTTCTCCGAGAGGATCCCCATGACCCGACGCCGCCTCGCCTCCGCCGCCCTCGCCGCCGTACTGGGCGCCGGGACGCTCGCCTTCGCCGGCGCCGCGCAGGCCGCGCCCGCCGCTCCCGCCGCGCCCGCCCCCAGGGCCGAGGTCGACTTCACCGGGATCGTCGCGCTCAGCAACTGCTCCGGCTCCATCGTCCGCGGGCCCCGCACCCGCGACACCGACCGGGCGCTGGTCATGACCAACGGCCACTGCCTGGAGACGGGCATGCCCGGCGCCGGCGAGGTCATCGTGGACCAGGACTCGTCGCGGACGTTCACGCTGCTCGACCGGACCGGGACGAAGGAGCTAGGCACCCTGCGGGCCACGCGGATCGAGTACGCCACGATGACCGACACGGACGTGGCCGTCTACCGGCTCGACACCACCTACGCCGCCATCCGGAAGCGGCACGGCGTTCCCGCGCTGCGCCTGTCGGCGGCCAGGCCGCACGACGGGACGGAGATCCGGGTCGTGTCGGGCTACTGGCGGACGATCTACGGCTGCAAGATCGACGACACCGTCCACCGGCTGCGCGAGGCGGACTGGACGTGGCGGAACTCCATCCGCTACACGCCCGAGTGCCAGACGATCGGCGGCACGTCCGGCTCGCCGATCGTCGACGCGCGGACCCGCCACGTCGTCGGCGTCAACAACACCGGCAACGAGAACGGCGAGCGCTGCACGCTCAACAACCCGTGCGAGGTCGACCGGAACGGGAACGTGACCGTCCGGCAGGGGATCAACTACGGCCAGCAGACGTACCAGCTCGCCCGCTGCCTCGGCAAGGGCAACGACGTCGTGCTGGACCGGAAGTGCGCGCTGCCCAGGCCGTGACGTCCCGCGGCCGGTGACCGGGCGCCCGGTCACCGGCCGCGCCGGCTGCGCGCCGGCCGGTCAGCGTTCCGTGAGGAGCCCCGCGCGGAGCTGCTCCAGGGTGGCGCGGAGCAGCCGCGAGACGTGCATCTGGGACAGCCCGATCTGCTCGGCGATCTGCGTCTGGGTCTTGTTGCCGAAGAACCGCAGCAGCAGGATCGTCCGCTCCCGCTCGGGAAGCTCGTCGATGAGCGGGCCGAGGGCGTGCCCGTCGATGAAGGCGTCCAGGGCCGGGTCCTCCGACCCGAGGTACTCGCCGACCGTGCCGCTGTCGCCGTCCGGCGAGCCGTCCGCCGGGGCCTCCAGCGACAGCGGCCGGTAGGCGTCGCAGGCGACGATGACCTCGACGGTCTCCTCCTCGGTGATGCCCATCAGCGAGGCGATCTCCGCGGTCGTGGGGGAGCCGCCGTGCTCGCGGGTGTACTCCTGGATGGTGCGCTGCAGGATCGGGCGCAGCTCCTGGATGCGGCGGGACACGCGGATGCCCCACGTCTTGTCGCGGAAGTGCCGCTTCACCTCCCCGGTCACCACCGGGTAGGCGTAGGTGACGAACCGGTCGCCGATCCCCGGGTCGAACCGGTTGATGGCCTTGACCAGGCCCAGGTAGGCCACCTGCTGGAGATCGTCGATGGGTTCCCCGCGGTTGGCGTAGCGGCGCGCGACGCCGCGGACGAGCGCTGCGTGCATGTCGACGATGCGCGACCGGAGCCGTTCTCGCCGGGGGTCTCCTTCCGCGAGCCGGTTCATCTCCGCCAGGAGGTTCTCGGCCTGTCCGTCGTTGAACCTCGTGGTGGGCTGCGCCGACATCATGCGGATGTTCTCCTTTCCGAGGAGGAGCCGGCGAGGGCAGGGGCGATCGCTCGGTCTGATCCCATTACCCGGCAATCGATGGATCACACGGAAACCGCCTCCCGCGTGGGGTTTCGGCCCGCCCGGCCGGGTCCGGGCGGGCGGTCTCCGGCCGCCGGGCGGGATACGGGGCGCCCCTCCGGGTACCGCCCCGGTGAACGCCGGAGGTGGAGCCGTGAGCACGATCACCGAGTCGGTCAACGTCACCGTCCCGATCCGCGCCGCCTACGACCAGTGGACGCGGTTCGAGACGTTCCCGCAGTTCATGGACGGTGTCGAGGAGATCCGCCGGCTGGCCGACGGCACGCTGCGCTGGCGGACGCGGATCGCCGGCGTCACCCGCGAGTTCGACGCGCGAATCACCGAGCAGTACCCCGACGAGCGCGTCGCGTGGAAGTCGCTGGAGGGGCCGACCCACGCCGGTGTGGTCACCTTCCGCCGGCTGGACGAGACGACCACGCGCGTCACCGTCCAGCTCGAGATCGACCCGGAGGGGTTCGTGGAGAAGGCCGGGGACCGTTTCGGCGCCCTCGGCCGGCGCGTCAAGGGCGACCTCCGCCGCTTCAAGACCTTCGTCGAGGGGCGCGGCGCCCGGACCGGCGCCCGGACCGGGACCCGGCGGCGCCGGGACGGCCGCCGGACCCCGGATCCGGGCCGGTAAAGCTGGTGCGGCCCAGGCTCGCAGCTCCGAGCACCTGGCTCGGAACTCGGCGAGTGGGCCGCGAACTGACTCTGCCCACCCGGCCGCCTCGGTAAACCGGTAGGTGTCTCAATGTCACGGGACGGGAAGGGCCCCGCCGGGCCGGAACGGACGGCGGTGGGCGGACGGTGGAGGGCGGTCGGCGGATGCGCGTCCTGGTGACCGGGTGGCCGAGCTTCCTGCACGGCGAGGCGACGGCCGGCGACGTCCTGGCGATGGAGGCGGTGCGGCGGGCGCTCGCCGGTGCCGGGGTGCGGTGCGACCTGGCGTGGAGCCCGGTGCTCCGGCCGGGCGGCCTGGACCTCGGCCGCGCCGACCCCGGCCGCTACACCCACCTGGTGTTCGCCTGCGGCCCGCTGCACGGCCCGCAGGTCGCGGGCCTGCACCGCCGGTACGCCCGCTGCACCCGCGTCGCGGTCGGGGTCTCGGTCGTCGACCCGGGCGATCCCGCGGTCACCGGATTCGACGCGGTCCTCGCCCGCGACGCGCCCGCGACCCCGCCGCGGCTCGACCTGGCCGCGCTGCCGGAGACCCCGCCGGTGCCCGTCGCGGGGGTCGTGCTGGCGCCCGGCCAGGCGGAGTACGGGCCGCGGCGGCTGCACGACCGGATCGAGCGGGAGCTGACCGGGTGGCTCGCCCGCCGCGAGTGCGCCCGGCTGCCCCTGGACACGCGGCTCGACCCGCGCGACTGGCGGCTGTTCACGACGGCGGCGGAGCTGGAGTCGGTGCTGCGCAGGCTCGACCTGGTGGTCACGACGCGCCTGCACGGCCTCGTCCTGGCGCTGAAGAACGGGATCCCGGCGCTGGCCGTCGACCCGGTGCGCGGCGGCGCGAAGGTCACCGCGCAGGCGCGGGCGTGGTCGTGGCCCGCCGTCGTGACCGTCGCGGCGGAGGACGCCGGGCGGGACGGGCCGCTGCTCGACCCGGCGGAGCTGGACTACTGGTGGGACTGGTGCCTGTCACCCGGGCGCGTACCCGGGCTGCCCGGCGACGCCGGCATGATCGGCGAGCTCTTGGACGTCCTCGGCGTGCGCTGATCGGACGGCGCGGGGACGGGCGCCCGGATGAGCGAGCGCCCGTCCGCGCCGAGTCACGCGGGGCGGGCGACCGGAAGCTGTCCCTCGAACCACTCGATGGTGGCGCGGAGGCCCTCCTCGACCGAGACGCGGGGACGCCAGCCGAGCTCCTTCTCGGCGAGGGCGGTGTCGGGCCGCCGGACGCGCGGGTCGTCCTCCGGCCGGTCGATGAAGCGCAGCCGGGACCGGGAGCCGGTCAGCTCGATGATGAGCCGGGCGAGCCCGGCCATGGACACCTCGTAGGGGCTGCCGATGTTGACCGGCCCCGGGTGGTCGGCCGTCGCGAGCGCGATGATGCCCCGGACGGTGTCGTCCACGTGGCAGATCGAGCGGGTCTGCGTGCCGTCGCCGGTGACCGTGAGGTCCTCGCCGGTCAGCGCCTGCCGCAGGAACGTCGGGATGGCGCGGCCGTCGTCGGGGCGCATCCGCGGGCCGTAGCTGTTGAAGATCCGCACGATCGCGGTGTCGAGGCCGCGGGCGTGCCGGAACGCCGACGTCAGCGCCTCCCCGAACCGCTTCGCCTCGTCGTAGACGCTGCGCGGCCCGACCGGGTTCACGTTGCCCCAGTACGACTCGGGCTGCGGGTGCACGAGCGGGTCCCCGTACACCTCGGACGTGGAGGCCAGCACGAACCGCGCGCCCTTGGCCTCGGCGAGGTCGAGCGCGTTGCGGGTGCCCTGGCTGCCGACCTCCAGTGTCTGGATCGGCAGCCGCAGGTAGTCGGCGGGGGACGCCGCCGAGGCCAGGTGGAAGACGTAGCCGACCTCGCCCGGCACGTGCACCGGCTCGGTGAGGTCGCGTCTCAGGAACCGGAAGTCGCGCCGTTCGGCCAGGTGCGCGATGTTGCGGGACGTGCCGGTCAGCAGGTTGTCCAAGCACACGACGGAGATGCCCCGGGCCAGCAGCGCCTCGCACAGGTGCGAGCCGAGGAAGCCGGAGCCTCCGGTGACGACGGCGCGTGGATGTCTCATGATCGTCCCCCTCAGCGGTTGGCGGTGAGCGCTTTGCCCGCGGCCTCGACGGCCTGGCCGGCGGAGATCTCCAGCAGCCCCGGGTCGGGGTCGCGGCCGTGCGGGTCCCCCCGCCGCCCCGCCCACAGGACCAGGTGCTCCGCCCGGTCCGGCGGCCCCCAGCGGGCCGGGGGCGTCGGGCCGAACAGCAGCACCGACGGCGTCCGGTACGCGGTCGCGAGGTGGGCGACGCCGGTGTCGCCGCACACCACGAGCCGGGCCCCGGCGACGAGCGCGGCCAGCTCCGCCAGGCCGGTGCGGCCCGACAGGTCGGCGGCGGCGTCCAGCCCGGCGGTCTCCACGACCCGCCGCGCCAGTGCCGCCTCCCCCGGGGCGCCGGTGACGACGACCCGCTCGCCGCGGTCGCGCAGCGCCGCCGCGACGGCCGCGAACCGCTCGGCGGGCCAGCGGCGCGCCGGGAACGCCGCGCCCGGATGGACGACGACGGCCCCGGGCGCGGGCGACGGCGCCGGCGGCGCGGGCAGGTCCAGGTCGGCGGGGTCGGCGCCGAACCCGTACGCCGACACGAGCCGGCACCACCGCGCCACCTCGTGCTCGGCGGGATCCCAGCGGGGCCCGCCGGTGTGGCCCGCCTCAGCGCAGGCGAAGGCCAGCATCCGCCCCGGCCGGAGGCTCCCTAGGAGGCGGTGGCTCTGCGGGCCGCGGCCGTGCAGGTTGACCGCCGTGTCCACCGGCCCGGCGCGCGGAAGCGGGGCCAGCCCGTCCGCCGGAAGGACGTCGTCGACGGCCCCGGTGGATCGGGCCAGGGGCCCGAGCGCGGCGGGCGCGGCGAGCGTGATCCGCGCGCCGGGCGTTCCGCGGCGCAGGGCGCGCAGGGCCGGGACGCCGGTCAGCAGGTCGCCGAGGCCGAGCGCGCGCAGCACCAGGACGCGGGGACCGGTCACGGCCACGACGGTTCCTGCGAGGGGCACACGACCATCTCCCGCACCTCGCAGCCGGCGGGCTGGGCGAGCGCGAACGCCACGGTCGCCGCCACGTCCTCGGGGCGGTTGAGCTTGGCGTCCGGGCCCGGCTTGTACCGGTCGGAGCGGTCGTCGAAGAACGCGGTGTCCATGCCGCCCGGCACGACCATGGTGACGGCGACGCGGCCCGCCATCTCGGCGGCGAGCGCCCGGGTGAAGCCGACGACGCCGAACTTGGACGCGCAGTACGCGGTCGCGTCGCCGAACGCCCGGAACCCCAGCGTGGACGCGACGGTCACGACCCGGCCGGGGGGCTCGTTCTCCAGGTAGGGGAGCGCGGCCCGGACGACGGCGGCGGTGCCCAGCAGGTTCACCTGGATCACCCGCTCCCAGTCCTCGGCGGGGACCTCGCACAGCGTCCCGCAGGCGTCGATGCCGGCGGCGGTGACGACGGCGTTCAGCCCGCCGGCGGCGCGCGCGAGCCCGTGCACGGCGCGCTCGGCGCACCTGCGGTCGGCGAGGTCGGCCTGCATGTGCTCGAAGTCGTCCTTCGGCGGGTGCCGGTCGAGGACGAGGGGGCGGCCCCCGTCCTCCGCGACCTTCCGCGCGACGGCCGCGCCGAGTCCCGAGGAACCACCGGTGATGAGGACGTTCATGAGGCGTTTCCCTTCGTCGTGGACAGCAGGCGGGTGGTGGAGCGCCCCTCCAGCAGGGGGAGCAGGACCACCTCGCCGTCGTGGGCCCGGACCGTCTCGGCCTCGGGCAGCGCGGTGCCGGCGTAGTCGGCGCCCTTCACCCACACGTCGGGGCGCAGCCGCTCCAGCAGCGGGGCGGGGGTGTCGTCGTCGAACACCAGCGCCGCGTCGACGTCGCTGAGCGCCTCCAGCACCCGGACGCGGTCGGCGGCGGGCGTGACGGGGCGGGTCGGTCCCTTGCGCCGCCGCACGGAGGCGTCGGAGTTGACGCACACGATCAGGCAGTCGCCGAGCCGCCGCGCCTGCTGCAGCATGCTGACGTGCCCGGCGTGCAGCAGGTCGAAGCAGCCGCCGGTCGCCACGACCGTCCCGCCGGCCCGCCGCGTCCGCTCGACGACGTCCCAGGCGTCCTCGCCGCGCTCGGGGACGAGCCGCGCCGTGCCGGTCTCGGCGAGCTGCGCCGCGACGCCCGCGGCGGCCCCGGCGCGGACGAACTCCGACGCGAGGTCGACGCCCTCGGTGACGGCGTCGGCGAGCGACCCGCCGCCGGCGAGCGCGCCCGCGGCGCCGGCCGCGAAGCTGTCGCCCGCGCCGCACGAGTCGCCGCGGGCGGGCCGCGCCGGCGCCAGCAGCGGCGCCTCCGACCCGTCGCACAGCAGCGCGCCCTCCGCGCCGAGCGTGACCGCGACGCCCTCGATGCCCCAGGCGCCGGCGAGGTACCGGCCGGAGCGCCCGGCCGCCGACAGCCCCGATCCGCCGATCTCGGCGCCGCAGGCGGCGGCGAGCCGGGCGGCCTCGGCCGCGTTCGGGGTGAGGAGCCGGACGCCGGGGACGGGCGCCTCGCCGCGCGGGTGCGGGTCCCACACGACGGGGACGCCCGCGGGCAGCCCGCCCAGCAGCGACCGGACGGCGCGGTGCCGGGTGACGCCGCGGCCGTAGTCGGCGACCAGCACCGCGCCGGCCCCGGCGACGGCGTCGGTGACGCGCGGGCCGACGGGCCCGTCGAGGGCCTGCCCCTCCCCGGCGTCCAGGCGCGCCACCGACTGCCCGCCGGACCTGATGCGCAGCTTGCAGGGCGTGCCGCCGTGCAGGTGCAGGGCGGCGACCTCCACGTGCTTCTCCAGCATCGCGCGCAGCCGGCGGCCGGGTTCGTCGTCGGCGAGGGCGGTGACGAGCACCACCTCGCGCCCGGCGGCGCCCGGCTGCAGGGCCGCGAGCAGCGCCGCGAGCCCGGCGCCGCCCGGCCGGGGCAGCTCCTCGGCCTGCTCGACGACGGGCACGGGCGCGTCCGGGCAGAGCCGGCTGCTGCTGCCGGCGATGTCGATGTCGAGCAGCGCGTCGCCGACGACCACCAGCGGAGCGGTCATGCGGGCACCTCGCTCAGCGCGGCGGCGTGCTGGTAGACCTCGGTGGTGGCGGCGGCGACGCGGGCCCAGGAGTAGTGCTCGCGCGCCCGCCCGGCGGCGGCGTGCCCCATCGCGGCCCGCGCGTCCGGATCGTCGAGCAGCGCCCGGACCGCGCGGGCGGCGCCCTCGGGGTCGCGGGGGCGGACGAGCGTCCCGGTGACGCCGTCCACGACGGTGTCGAGGTGCCCGCCGACCGCGCTCGCGACCACCGGGACGCCGCAGGCCATCGCCTCCAGCGGCACCATGCCGAACGGCTCGTACCAGGGGAGGGCGAGCACGAGGCTGGCCGACCGGAGCAGCGCGGGGACCTCGTCGCGGCCGAGCCTGCCGAGGAACTCCACGCGGCCGGCGACGCCCGCGTCCCGCGCGACCGCGCTCAGCCGGCGGATCTCGGGGTCTCCGGCGAGGTCGCCGCGCGGCGGCCCGCCGGCGACGGCGAGCTCGGTGCCCGGCAGGTGCGCCAGCGCCCGGATGGCGGTGTCGACGCCCTTGCGCTCGACGAGCCGCGACAGCACCACGAGGCGGTGCCGGCCACCGCGCGGCGCCTCGGGGGCGGGCGAGAACAGGTCCAGGTCGACGCCGCACGGGACGACGCGGACGCGGTCGCCCGGGACGCCCATCGCGGCCAGCTCGCCGACCTCGTCCGAGCAGGTCGCGATCACGGTGTCGGCGGCGCGGCCGATCGCGCGCTCCAGCCGCACCCGGGACGCCGGGCTGGTGTCCCGGTCGCGCTGGTGGCGGCGCTTCACGGTGCCGAGCGCGTGGTAGGTCTGCACCACCGGCACGCGCCGCGCCGCGGGCGCCTGCGCGGCCTGGACCGCCGCGAGCCCGCTCATCCAGAAGTGCGCGTGCGCGACGTCGGGCGGATCGGCGGTCCAGCGGTCCTCCAGGTACCGCCCGAAGTCGTGCATCCAGGGCAGCAGGTCGTCCTTGGCGATGCGCTCGGGCGGGCCCGCCGGGACGTGCTCGACGGTCACGCCGGGCGCGAGCCGCACCCGGCCCGGCCGGCCGGGCGCGTCGCGCCGGGTGTAGACGGTGACGTAGTGCCCCTGCCGGCCGAGTGCGGCGGCCAGTTCCGCGACGAACACGTTCTGCCCGCCGCCGTCCGCTCCGCCGAGACCCGCGGGACCGCCCCGCGCCGCCAGCGGGCTGGCGTGCTCGGAGACCATGGCTATCCTCATCGCGACACCTCCTGGAGAGTTCGCCGCCAGTCGCGCAGGAAGCGCGGCAGGCCGTACCGCTCGACGGCGTAGGCCCGCGCCTCCTTGCCCATCTGGCGGGCCCGCGGCGGGTCGGCGGCCAGGGCCCGCGCCGCGCCGGCCAGCGCGCCGACGCGCGTGGACAGCACCCCGGCCTCCGGCGGCACCGCCTCGACCGCCTCGGTGGTGGCGAGCGCCACCACCGGCAGGCCGAGCATCATGGCCTCGATCAGCGCGAGGCCCAGGGAGGTCCACCGGTAGGGGTGGACGTAGACGCGGCGGCGGGCGAGCAGCTCGTGCATCCTCGCCTGCGGCAGGTCCTCGAAGGTCCAGAGCGCTTCGGGGGCGATCCCGAGGCGCTCGGGGACGCCCCGCACGTTCATGCCGAACAGGTCCAGGGGGACGGCGGCCGCGATCTCGGCGAGCAGGTCGGTCCCGGCGACGCGGCCGCGGCGCAGCGGGTCGTTGATGACCACCCCGGCGCGGGGGAGGTCGGCGGTGTACCGGTGGCCGGGGTCGACGACGCCGTGCTCGATCACCGTGACCGGGGCCCGCCCGCAGTTCCAGAACAGCCGGTTGAAGTGGGTGACGTGGACGACGGGGATGTCGGAGCGGTCGTGCAGGAAGTGGCGGCTGTCGGGGACGACCTCCTCGGGCATGCCGATGTCGGAGGGCGTGCGGCGGGGGGTGTCGTGCTCGACGTAGACGGCGGGCACGTCGCGTCCGGGGCGGCGCCCGAGCCACTCCTCGGCGAGCCGCAGCTCGCGGGGGCGCTGCAGGACGACGACGTCGACGTCCTCATGCCGGAGCCGCTCCGGCGCGACCTCGACCGCCCGGCCGGGCCAGTGGAACGTGTCGGGCCGGCCCTTCCCGTCGGCGTCCCGGCCGGGGGTGACGGGGACGAGCGTGGTCTGCGGCCCGTGGACGAACGACGTCGCCCACGAGCCGTGCACGTGCCACATCAGCACTCTCACCGGGCGGGCACCTCCTCGACCGAGGCCACGATCTCCACGGCCGCCGCGACCTCGCCGGCGCGGACCGACGCCAGGCAGGGGTGCCCGTCGACCGGGCACTCGCGGGCGCGGCTGTCCTTGCACGGCGCCATCTGGTCGCCGAGCAGCGCCATCGGGACGCCGAACGGCGCCCACCGGGCCGCGGGCACGGTCGGCGCGAACAGCGACACGACCGGCGTCCCGACGGCCGCCGCCAGGTGCGCGGGCCCGGTGTTGCCGGCGATCACGGCGCACGCCCCCCGCAGCACCGACGCCAGCTCCGCCAGCGACGTCCGGCCGCCGAGGTCGAGGCCGTCCTCGCCGGCGACGAGGGCGGTCAGCTCCTTCTCGTCCCCGTGGCCGGTGACGACGACGCGGCGGCCCGCCGCGCGCAGCAGCCGGACGGCCTCGGCGCAGCGCTCCGGCGGCCAGGCCCGCGCGGGGACCGACGTGCCCGGGTGCACGACGACGTACCCGGTGCCGCCGGTGAGGTGGTCGGTGTCGGGCAGCGGCTCCCGGACCCGCAGCCGGGTGTCGTCCGGGGCGGGGAACCCGGCGTCCTCCGCCAGCGCGAGCATCCGCAGCGGCTCGGGCATGTCCTCCCCGGGCCGGTGCCGCAGGTCGAGCAGCGAACCGGGGTAGTCCTCGCTGATGCCGCCGATCCACGGCGTCCCGGCGAGGCGCAGCAGCAGCGCCAGCGGCAGCGGCGACTGGTGGAACGAGGTCAGGATCAGCGCCCGGTCGAACCCGCGGAGCCTGCGGACGATCCCGTCGATGTCGGACCGCTCGACCGGCACCCGGTCCGGGTCGATCCAGGGCGCGCACCACTCGATCACGCGGTCGACGCCGGGCAGCAGGTCGGCGGCCGCGCGCCCGCGCGGGCCGCACAGCAGCACGACCTCGCCGGCGCGCGCGGCGACCGCCCGCACGGCCGGGCCGGCGAGCAGGACGTCGCCGATGCTGTCCTGGCGGGCGACGAGGACCCTCATCGGCGCCGCCTTCCGCCGAGGACCAGATCGACGGCCGCCCGCAGCGTCGGCGCCGTCTCGGCCGCGCCCGCCACCTCTTCCGGCCGGGTGCGCCCGGTCGGCACGAGGATGCCGCGCGCGCCCGCCGCCGCGGCGGCCTCGACGTCGCGGCCGATGTCGCCGATGACGGCGCAGTCGGACGGCAGCGCCCCGAGGCGCCGGGCCGCGCGCTCGATCATCCCGGGCCGCGGCTTGCGGCAGTCGCAGCCGTCGCCGCCGTCGTGCGGGCAGAACTCCCACACGTCGAAGCGGCCGAGGAGCCGCTCGACCCGCGCGTTGACGCGCCGGACGTCCCCGGCGGTGATGCGCCCCTCCGCCACGGCCGACTGGTTGGACACGACGCCGATCCGGACCCCGTGCCGCCGCAGCCGGTCCAGGGCGCGGCGCGCCCCCGGCATCGGCTCCACCAGCTCCGGGTCCCCGTTGTAGGGGACGTCGCGGATGAGCGTGTCGTCGCGGTCGAACAGCACGACCCACGGGCCGCCCCAGGGCCGCGCCCCGCGGTGGACGACCAGCCCGCGCGCCCGGTGCCACACCGCCGCGGGCGGGATGGCGGCGCTGGTCACCAGCATCTTCGCGACCTCCGCGGGCGTCCGCGGCCCCGGCCGGATCCGCCGGTGCGCGAACCCGGCGGTCAGCGCGCACCACACGCCCCCGGCGGCCACCCCGGCCGCCGCGCCGCGGCCGCCGCGCAGCACCGCGGGCGCGCCCGCGGCGGCGAGGGCGGCCGCGGTGGTCAGCAGGTGGCGGCGGAGCATGCCGCGGCCCTCGCCGGCCCGCTCGCGCCACGAGGCGCCGTGCACCCGCCACATGAGGACGTCGTCGGCGTTGCCCGCCTGCGCGCGCACCGACGCCCAGAAGCCGGCGGGCCGGACCGGGTGCGTCACCCTCCGCTCGCCGAGGACGAGTCCGTGCCCGGCGTCCATCACGCGCAGCGCCAGGTCCGCGTCCTCCCGGTAGGCGCGGCGGAAGCGCTCGTCGAAGCCGCCCACCTCGGCGAGGACGCCGCGGCGGTAGGCCATGTCGGCGGTGATCCACTCCGCGCCGGCCAGCGCGGCGGTGCCGCGCTCCCAGTCGGTCGGGGCCCGGCCCTCCGGAAGCGGGACCGTGACGCGGCCCTGGGAGCCGCCCACCTGGGGCGCCAGGTCCGCGAGGTCGGCGGCGAGCCCGGCCGCCCACCCCGGCTCGGGCACGACGTCGTCGTCCAGGAACGCGACCCATTCGGTCGCGGCCGCGCGCCAGCCCGCGTTCCGGGCGGCGGCGGGCCCGCGGCCACCGGAGCGGAGCACCCGGATCTCCGGCCCGTCCTGCGGCATGTCCGGAGGCAGGGGGAGGGGCGCGCCGGGCGCGGGCCGGTCGTCCACGACGATGATCTCCTGAATCGGGTGCCGTGCTCGTCCCGGATCACGGGTGAGGCCGGCGAGCAGGGCGCGCAGCGTGCCGCGCAGGCTCTCCCGGCCGATCGTCGGGATGACGACGGTGTGGTCCGCCACCGGGTGGCTCATCGGGCGTGCACCTCCCGGCGGCGGACCACGTACGGGCCGATGGCCAGCAGGTCCACCGGGGCGGAGCCGAAGCACTCCAGCGCGTCCCGCGGGTCGTCGACCATCGGGCGCCCGGCGGTGTTCAGGCTGGTGTTGACCAGGACGGGCAGGCCCGTCCGGCGGCGGAACTCCTCCAGCAGCCGCGCGACGAGGGGCTCGTCCCCGGCGTCGACCGTCTGGATCCGGGCGGTGCCGTCCACGTGGACGACCGCGGGGATGCGCTCGCGCCATCCGGGCCGCACCCGGTGGACGAACAGCATGTACGGGCTCGGCAGCGGCCCGTCGAAGACCTCCGCCGCGCGGTCGAGCGCGACCATCGGCGCGATCGGGCGGAACTGCTCGCGGCCCTTCACGTCGTTGAGCCGCTCCAGGTTGGCCTCGTGGCCGGGGTGGGCGAGCAGGGACCGGTGCCCGAGTGCGCGCGGCCCGAACTCGGACCGCCCCTGGAACCACGCCACGATCTCGTTGCGCGCCAGGGCGTCGGCGACCGCGGCGGCCAGGTCGCCGGGCCGCTCGTACGGGATCCTGGCGGTGTCCAGGCACGCCGCGATCTCCCGGTCGTCCCACCGGCGGCCCAGGGCGGCGCCGGGCATGGCCGACGGCGGATCGCCGCCCGCCCGCGCGACGTGCAGCGCCGCGCCGAGCGCCGTGCCGGCGTCGCCCGCGGCGGGCTGGACCCAGACGTCGTCGTACGGCCCGGCCTCGGCGAGCCGCGAGTTCGCTACGCAGTTGAGGGCGACGCCGCCGGCGAGCATCAGCCGCCGGGAGCCGGTGCGGCCGTGCAGCCAGGCCGCCAGGTCCAGCAGCACCTCTTCGAGGCGGGCCTGGACGCTCGCGGCGAGGTCGGCGTGGTCGCGGGTCCACTCGCCGTCCGCTGGGCGGGCCTTCGCCAGCGCGCCCCAGTCGATGTCCGCGACGGCGAAACCGCCGTCCCCGGTGGCGCGGACGTGCTCGCGCAGCTCGTTCAGGAAGCGCGGCTCGCCGTAGGAGGCCAGGGCCATGACCTTGTACTCGTCGCTGGAGCGCAGGAAGCCGAGGTGCTCGGTGAGGTCCTCGTACATCAGGCCGAGGGAGTGCGGTAGGCGCTGGGCGTGCAGCGTGGTCAGGACTCCGCCCTCGTACGTCCCGGCGAGGTGCGAGTGCGACTCGCCGCGCCCGTCCAGGACCAGGACGTCGCCGTCGCCGGGCCCCGGAGCCGCGAGCGCGGCGGACGCGGCGTGCGCCACGTGGTGCGGCACGTACCGCACGATCCCCGGGTCGAGCCCCGGCAGCGCGGTCGACAGGAAGTTCGGCGCCCGCCGCGCGTACAGCGTCCGCAGCCGCTCCCACTGGGCGTCGTGCCCCGCCAGCCCCGGCTCGACCAGGCCCGGGTCGTAGGAGTAGGCGACGGCGTCGAGGTCGCCCGGCTCCAGCCCGGCCTCGTCCAGGCACCACCGGGCGGCCTTCTCCGGCGGTTCCCAGCCGGCGAAGGGCACCGGCCGCTTGCCGTGCTTGCGGCGGCTGAAGCGCTCCTCCTCCGCCGCGGCGACGACGGCGCCGTCCACGACCAGCGCGGCGGCCGGGTCATGAAAGATCGCATTGATACCGAGCACACGCATATGAGCCCCGTTTCGGCGCAGCATTCGGTGAGCCGCCGATGACGTCGTCGTGGTCATCGGCTCTTGGCGGTGTAGAGCGGGAGCAAATCCCCTATAGGTGATTTCGGCATTGCCGCTTACGGGGGGCCTAAACGCTGGAGTCCGGAAAAGTGGTCGTAAGCGAACTGCCAGGTAGAGCGCAGGTTACCGACATAGAGCCGAAAACTGCGGGTATTCGGCCACTTATGCGCTGCACCGTCGTCGTCATCACGCGAGATCGCCGGAATTCGCTGCTGGCCTCTCTCGCGCGGACGCGGAAGATCGCGGAGCGGCCGCCGGTCATCGTGGTGGACAACGCCTCACGGGACGGCAGCCCCGAAGCCGTGGCGGCGCAATTCCCCGAGGTCGAATTGATCCGGTCGTCGCACAACCTGGGCGCTGTCGCCCGCAACCTCGCGGTCGACCACGTCCGCACCCCGTACGCGGCGTTCTGGGACGACGACACCTGGTGGGAGCCGGACGCCCCGTCCCGCGCCGCGGACCTGCTCGACGCCCATCCGCGGCTCGCGGTCGTCACCGGCCGGATCCTGGTCGATCCCGGCGGGCGCGAGGACCCGATCGTGCCGGAGCTGCGGCACTCGCCGGTCCCCGGGCCGCCGTGGCTGCCCGGCCCGGCGCTCGGCTCGTTCCTGGCCGGGGCGTCCATGGTCCGGGCGGAGGCGTTCCGCGCGGCGGGCGGGTTCTCCGCCAGGTTGTGGCTGGGCGGCGAGGAGGAGCTGCTCAGCGCCGACCTGATGGCGCTCGGCTGGCAGCTGTGCTTCGCCGAGGACGTCGTCGTGCACCACGAGCCGTCCCCGCTGCGCGAACCGCACCTGCGCCGCCGCCACGGCATCCGCAACACGCTGTGGTTCACCTGGCTGCGCCGCCCGCTGCCCGCCGCCGCGCGGCGCACGGCCGGGCTGGTGCGCACCCTGCCGCGCGACCGCGTCACGGCCGCCGCGCTCGCCGAGGCCGCCGCGGGGCTGGCCTGGGTGGCACGCGAACGCCGCACGCTGCCGCCGGACGTCGAAGACCGGCTCCGGTGCCTGGAGGAGTCCCAGCGGGAGTCCAAGGCCCGGCGCTACGTGAGCTAGGGGGAGCCGCCCGTGCCCGACGTCACCGTCCTCGTCGCGACCCGCGACCGCGCGCCGGAACTGCGCCGCAGCCTCGCGCGGCACACCGCCCCGGTGATCGTGGCCGACAACGCCTCCTCCGACGGGACCGCCGCCGTCGCCGAGGCCGCCGGCGCCGCGGTGCTGCGGCTGCCGCGCAACCTGGGCGCCGCCGCCCGCACCGTCGCGGCCCGGCACGCCGCGACCCGCTACGTCGCGTTCGCCGACGACGACTCCTGGTGGGCCCCCGGCGCCCTGGACCGCGCCGCGGAGATCTTCGAGGCCCACCCGCGGACGGCGCTGCTCGCCGCCCGCGTGCTCGTCGGCGCGGACGAGCGGCTCGAACCGGTCTCGGCGGAGATGGCCCGCGCCCCGCTCGGCCGGCCGGACGGGCTGCCCGGCCCGGCCGTCCTCGGCTTCCTCGCCTGCTCCGCCGTCGTCCGGCGCGACGCGTTCCTCGACGCGGGCGGGTTCTCGGAGGTCCTGCACTTCGCCGGGGAGGAGGAGCTCCTCGCGCTCGACCTGGCCGCCGCCGGTTGGGGGCTCGCCTACGTGCCCGAGCTCGTCGTCCACCACCACCCGTCCGCGGCGGGCCGGGACCCGGCCGCCCGGCGCCGCAGGGAGGCGCGCAACCGGCTGCTGACCGCGTGGCTGCGCCGCCCGCTGCCGGTGGTCGCGCGGGCCGCGCGGTCCGCGCTGGGCACCCGCGACGGCCGCGCGGGCCTCGCGGACGCCGCCCGCGTCCTGCCCGCCGTGGCCTTCGCGCGCCGTCCCGTCCCGCCCGCGGTGGAGGCGGCGCGCGCCCGGCTCACCGGCTACTGACCCGCCGCACCGGCACCGGTCAGCCGCGGGTCCGCCGGGCGATCACCACCAGGTCGACCGCGGCGATGACGGCGACCACCGCGCAGATCGCCGCCGCGGTCCACGCCCCGTCGCCCTCCGCCGTCAGCGCGAACACGATCGCGGCGCCCACCGCGAGCACCAGCGCGATCACCGACAGGACCGCCCGCAGCCGCAGCGGGCTGCGGGCGGTGAGCGGCTCGCTGCCGCTCGGCTGCCGGTGCCGGTAGCGGCCCCGCGAGCCGGGGCCGCGCCACTCCGGGTCGCGCCACTCGGGCGCCGTCCCGTCGTTCCGGTCGGAGTCGTTCCGGTCGGAGTCGTTGCGGCCGGGGCCGTTCCGGCCGGGGTGGTTCCGGTCGGCGTGGTTCCGGTCGGGTGGGGACACGGGTCACCCCGCGAACGTCGGGGCGACGCGCGGCATCATCTCGTCCATATGCTGCTCGTGCCCCGTCGTGCCCGGTCGATGCGCCTTCGCGGCGGTCAGCCCGCGCTGGAGGCCGCCCAGATGTTGACGCCCGCCTCGACGGCGTCCCGGTCGATCGCGGCCAGCTCGTCCGCGGTGAAGTCGAGCCGGTCCAGCGCCGCGAGGTTCTCCTCCAGCTGGGCGACGCTGCTCGCGCCGATCAGCGAGGAGGTGACCCGGCCGTCGCGCAGCGACCAGGCCAGGGCCAGCTGCGCGAGCGACTGGCCGCGCCCCTCGGCGATCTCGTGCAGCCTCCGGACGTGCCGGACGTTCTCCTCGGTGAGCAGGCTCGACGAGAACGACGTGCCCCTGCTCGCCCGCGAACCCTCGGGGACGCCGCCGAGGTACTTGTCGGTCAGCATCCCCTGCGCCAGCGGCGAGAACGCGATGCAGCCCACGCCCTCCCGCTCCAGCGTGTCGAGCAGCCCGCCCTCGATCCACCGGTTGAGCATGGAGTACGACGGCTGGTGGATCAGCAGCGGCGTGCCCATCTCCCGCAGGATCGCCGCCGCCTCCGCGGTGCGCTCGGGCGAGTAGGAGGAGATCCCCGCGTACAGCGCCTTCCCGGACCGGACGGCGGTGTCCAGCGCGCCCATCGTCTCCTCGAGCGGCGTCTCCGGGTCGAAGCGGTGGCTGTAGAAGATGTCGACGTAGTCCAGGCCCATCCGGCTCAGCGACTGGTCGAGGCTCGCCAGCAGGTACTTGCGCGACCCCCACTCACCGTACGGGCCCGGCCACATGTCGTAGCCGGCCTTCGTCGAGATGATGAGCTCGTCCCGGTACGGCCGGAGGTCCTCCCGCATGATCCGGCCGAAGTTGAGCTCCGCGGAGCCGTACGGCGGCCCGTAGTTGTTCGCCAGGTCGAAGTGCGTGACGCCGAGGTCGAACGCGCGCCGGAGGATGGCCCGCTGCACCTCCAGCGGACGGTCGTCGCCGAAGTTGTGCCACAGCCCGAGCGAGATCGCCGGGAGCCGCAGCCCGCTGCGCCCGCACCGCCGGTAGGGGATCCGCTCGTAGCGCTCACTGTCCGCAACATAGGTGGTCATGGCCCGGAGTATCCCAGTGGCGGCGCGGCACCGCATGCCGGGTCCGGGCAGGTGGGGGAGGGCGGCGTCAGTCCAGGGCGTGCTTGAGGACCTTGCCCGCCGGGTTGCGGGGCAGCCGGTCGAGGAACACCACGTCGCGGGGCACCTTGTGCCGGGCGAGGTTGGCGGCGACGTGCCCCTTGACGTCGTCCTCCGTCAGGGCGGCGCCCGCGGCGCGGACCACGTGGGCGCGCAGCCGCTGCCCGAACTCGGCGTCGGGCACGCCCGTGACGGCGGCCTCCTCGATGCCCGGGTGGGCGGCGAGGAGGTCCTCGACCTCGCCCGGGTGGACGTTCTCGCCGCCCGACACGATCATGTCGTCGGCGCGGCCGTCGACGTGCAGCCGGCCGTCCGCGTCGAAGTGCCCGAGGTCGCCGACCGCCATCAGCCCGCCGACCTCCTCCTTGCCGCCTCCGCCGGTGTAGCCGCCGAACCGGGCGGGGGTGTCGACGAAGATGCGGCCGGTGGTGCCGGGCGCGGCGGGGCGGTCGTCGTCGCCGAGGACCGCCACGGTGGTCCCCGCGGGCGGGCGGCCGACGCAGCCGGGCGCGGCGGCGAGGTCGTCCGGCCCGGCGATCGTGATGCAGGACGCCTCGGTGGAGCCGTAGAAGTTGTAGAGGACCGGCCCGAACGCCGCCAGGGCGCGCTCCGCGAGATCGGGGTCGAGCCGCGCGCCGCCCGTCATGACCACCTTGAGGCCGGACAGGTCGCGCTTCTCCGCGCCGGGGACGGCCAGGAGCCGGCTCAGCATCACCGGGACGGCGACGAGCGACGCGCACCGGTGCGCCTCCAGGTCGTCGAGGACGCCCGCCGCGTCGAACCGGCGGCGCAGCACCAGCGTCGACCCGAGCCCCAGCGCGAGGATCGCGGAGGTCAGCCCGAGGCCGTGGAACAGCGGCGGGCCGACGAACATGGCCTCCCCGCCGCGGAACGGCACCTTCGACAGGATGCCGCCGGGCAGCGCCATCGACCGGGACTGCGGCCGCGGCGCGCCCTTCGGCCGCCCGGACGTGCCGCTGGTGAGGATCACCATGGAGCCCGGCCGGGGCGGCGCGGGCGGCGGCGCGTCGTCCGCCCCGCCGATGAGGTCGTCCAGGTCGGCGTCGGTGAAGCGGGGCATGGCGAGGCCGTCCACGACGGGGGCGAACTCCTCGTCGTGCAGGACGGCGGTGACGCCCTCCCGCGTGACGGCGTCGCGGAGCTGCGGCGCGGCGAAGTCGGTGTTGAGGAACAGGACGGACGCGCCCGTCTTCGCCGCCCCCGACATCGCCTCCAGGAGGCCGCGGTGGTTGCGGCAGAGGACGCCCACGGTGTCGCCCGCGCCGATGCCGCGTGCCAGCAGGGCGTTGGCGAGCGCGTTGCAGCGCCGGTCCAGCTCGCCGAACGTGAGGCTCCCGCGGTCGTCGATCAGGCCGGTGCGGCCGGGGAAGCGGTGCGCGGGCAGCGCCGTCGCGGCGCCGAGCGGCCCGTACCGCCGCAGCGCCCGCGCCGTCGCGGCGAGGGCCCGCGGAGGCATCGGGCCGATCATCCCGGCGCGGGCGGCGGCGCGCAGCCCGTTCAGCTCGGCGGAGATACGGGTGCGCGTGACCATGACCGGCAGCGTATGCAAGGAGGGGACAGATCCACAAGATCTGTCCTTTTGCGGCGGAGGTGGCGGCGGCGCCGGGGTGCGAGTACACAAAAGCACCGGGTCCCGGCTGTCATGTCTGCGAGGCGTGAACGAGGCTCGTAGGTGGCAGGAAGACTCAGAGCAATGGACGAGGAGGTCCAAAGTGGTCGTGCTGCGCAGTTATGTCTCGGGTTCATGGCGTGCTCCGGACGGCGAGGGGGTGCCGCTGCGCGACGCCGTCACCGGGGACGAGGTCGCCCGGATCTCGTCGGCGGGCGTCGACATGGGCGGTGCGCTGGAGTACGGCCGGAGGGTCGGCGGCCCGGTGCTGCGGGAGCTGACGTTCCACCAGCGGGCGGCCCTGCTGAAGGCGCTGGCGTCCCACCTGCGGGAGCATCGCGAGGAGCTGTACGCCCTGTCGGCGCGGACGGGCGCGACCCTGGGCGATTCGAAGTTCGACGTCGACGGCGGCATCGGCGTCCTGTTCGCCTATTCGAGCAAGGGCAAGCGGGAGCTGCCGAACGACACGGTGCTGATCGAGGGGGACGTCGAGCCGCTCGGGAAGGGCGGGACGTTCGTCGGGCAGCACCTGTGCACCCCGTCGCACGGCGTCGCGGTGCAGATCAACGCGTTCAACTTCCCGGTCTGGGGGCCGCTGGAGAAGCTCGCGCCCGCGTTCCTCGCCGGCGTGCCGAGCCTGATCAAGCCCGCGAGCCAGACCGCCTACCTGACGGCCCGGCTCGTCGAGCTGATCGTCGAGTCCGGCATCCTGCCGGAGGGCACCGTGCAGCTGGTCTGCGGCGACCCGGGCGACCTGCTCGACCACCTCACCGAACAGGACGTCGTCGGGTTCACCGGGTCGGCGTCCACCGCCCGGCTGCTGCGCACCCACCCCTCGATCGTGGGCAACGCGGTCCGGTTCAACGCCGAGGCCGACTCGCTGAACTGCTCGATCCTCGGGCCGGACGCCGCGCCCGGCACCGCCGAGTTCGACCTGTACGTCAAGCAGCTCGTCGCGGAGATGACCGTCAAGGCGGGGCAGAAGTGCACCGCGATCCGCCGCGCGCTGGTCCCCGCGGCGCTGATCGACGACGTCGCCGAGGCCGTCCGCGAGCGGCTGGCGAAGGTCACGGTCGGGAACCCGGCCGACCCGGAGGTGCGGATGGGCGCGCTCGCCGGCCTCGACCAGCGGGAGGAGGTGCGGCGCTCGCTGAAGGCGCTGCTGGACGCCGGGCGCCTCGTCTTCGGCGACCCCGGCCGCGTGGAGGTGCGGGGCGCCGACGCCGAGCGGGGCGCGTTCATGTCGCCGATCCTGCTGCGCGCCGACGACACCGCCCGCGCCGAGCCGCACGAGGTCGAGGCGTTCGGGCCGGTCAGCACGCTGCTGCCCTACGACGGCGCCGAGGACGCCGTGCTGCTCGCGGTGCGGGGTCGCGGCAGCCTCGCCGGGTCGGTCGTGACCGCCGACGCGGAGTTCGCCCGGCACGTCGTGCTCGGCACCGCGCCGTGGCACGGGCGGCTGCTGGTGCTGAACTCCGAGGACGCCAAGGAGTCGACGGGGCACGGGTCGCCGCTGCCCGCGCTCGTCCACGGCGGCCCGGGACGCGCCGGGGGCGGCGAGGAGATGGGCGGGATCCGCGGGGTGGTGCACCACATGCGGCGCACCGCCGTGCAGGCCGGGCCCGCCATGCTGACCTCGATCACCGGGCGGTGGGTCCCCGGCACCGACCGGACGGTCACCGACGAGCACCCGTTCCGCAAGCACCTGGAGGACCTGCGCGTCGGCGACACCGCCGTCGGCGGCCCCCGGGCCGTGACCCTCGACGACGTGGAGCACTTCGCCGAGTTCACCGGCGACGTCTTCTACGCCCACATGGACGAGGACGCCGCGAAGGCCAACCCGTTCTTCGGCGGGCGGGTCGCGCACGGCTACCTCGTCGTGTCGTTCGCCGCGGGGCTGTTCGTCGACCCCGCCCCCGGGCCCGTCCTGGCGAACTACGGGCTGGAGAACCTGCGGTTCCTCACCCCGGTCAAGCCGGGGGACGAGCTGACCGTCACGCTCACCGCCAAGCAGATCACGCCGCGCGAGGGCGCCGGCTACGGCGAGGTGCGCTGGGACACCGACGTCACCAACCAGGAGGGCGCTTCGGTCGCCAAGTACGACGTGCTGACGCTCGTCGCCAAGCGCCCCAAGCAGGACTGACGAGTCGCGCCGGCGGCCCCGCCCGGCCGGGCGGGGCCGCCCGGGTCAGCCGACCCACACCGTCTTGGCGTTGCAGAAGGCGCGCATGCCCTCCGCCGAAAGCTCGCGGCCGTAGCCGGAGCGCTTCACGCCGCCGAACGGCAGCTCCGGGTACGAGGTCGTCTTGCCGTTGATGAAGACCTGCCCGGCGTCCAGCTCGCGGACGAACCGCTCCCGCTCGGCGTCGTCGCGCGTCCAGGCGTTCGAGCCGAGCCCGAAGCCGGTCGCGTTCGCGACCTCGACGGCCTCCGCGATCCCGCCGACCCGGAAGAGGGAGGCGACCGGCCCGAAGACCTCCTCGTGGTACATGCGCATGTCGGGCGTCACGCCGGAGAGGACGGTCGGCGGGTAGAACCAGCCGGTGCCGTCCAGGCGCTCGCCGCCGCACAGCACCTCGGCGCCCCTGCCCACCGCGTCGGCGACGAGCTCCTCCACTTCGGCGCGCCCCTCCTCGCTGACGAGGGGGCCGACGTCGGTGGACTCGTCCATCGGGTCGCCGACCCTCATCGCCCGCATGTTCCCGACGAACAGCCGCTCGAACTCGTCGGCGCACGCGGCGTCGACGATGAAGCGCTTGGCCGAGATGCAGCTCTGCCCGTTGTTGAGGCACCGCGAGTCGGCCGCCGTCCGCGCGGCGGCCCCGATGTCGGCCGACGGCATCACCACGAACGGGTCGCTGCCGCCGAGCTCCAGGACGGTCGGCTTCACCTCGTCCCCGGCGATCGCGGCGACGGACCGCCCAGCGGGTTCGCTCCCGGTGAGCGTCGCGGCCTTCACCCGCGGGTCGCGCAGCACCCGCTCCACCTTGGACGAGCCGATGAGCAGCGTCTGGAACGCGCCCTCGGGGAACCCGGCGCGGCGGAAGAGGTCCTCCAGGAACAGGGCCGTCTGCGGGACGTTCGAGGCGTGCTTCAGGAGCCCGACGTTGCCCGCCATCAGGGCCGGCGCCGCGAACCTGATCACCTGCCAGAGCGGGAAGTTCCACGGCATGACCGCCAGCACCGGGCCGAGCGGCTCGTAGCGCACGTAGGCGTCGCTCGCGCCCACGTCCCCGGCGTCGGCCGGGCGCCTGCCGGCGAGGAACTCCTCCGCGTGCCCGGCGTAGAACCGGCACGCCTTGGCGCATTTCTGCGCCTCGGCGACGGCGGCCTTCAGCGTCTTGCCCATCTCCGTCGTCAGCATCGCGCCGATCCGGTCGGCCTCCCCGTCGAGGATGCCGGCCGCCGCGCGCATCCACTCCGCCCGCTGCCCGAGGCTCGTCGTCCGGAAGGAGGCGAACGTCTCCGCCGCCCGCGCGATCCGCCGGTCGACCTCCTCGTCGGCCAGCGCGTCGAAGGTCTTCTCGACCTCCCCCGTGGCGGGGTTGGTCGTGGCGATCGTCGTCATGTCGGGGTACTCCCTGGATGTCCGCTGTTCTCAGCGGGGTGCCCGAGGGACCGTCCCGGAAACGCCCGGCGCGGGCGGCCGCGGCCCACGCGGCGGGCCGGGCTAGCTCCGTGCCGCGCCGGCCGCGGGACGCAGCAGCGCCTCCTGGGCGATCGAGGCGACCAGCGTCCCGTCCGCGGTGTGCAGCGTCCCGCGCGCGAGGCCGCGGGCGCCGTGGTTCGCGACCGGGCCGACCGAGTAGAGCAGCCACCGGTCGGCGCGCGGCGGCCGGTGGAACCACACCGCGTGGTCGAGCGTGACCGCCGTGACCAGGTCGCGCGGCGAGCCCGGCGCGCGGGCGCTGCTGACCACCCCCATGTCCGACAGGTAGGCGACCAGGCAGGCGTGCAGCGCCGGGTCGTCGTCCAGCGGCCCCGCCGCCCGGATCCAGAACGGGTGCGCGACCGGCCACTCGCCCTCCGGGGGCGGGTTCACGACGCGGACGTCGAAGCCCGGCGGATGGCGGAGGAACGCGGGCAGCTCCAGCGGCTCCAGCCCCTCGGGGCCCGGCACCCCGGCCGGGGCGCCGTCCTGCCAGTCGAACCCGTCCTCCGGGTCGTGGAACGAGGCGATGAGCTCCAGGATCGGCTTCCCGCCCTGGCTCGCCGTGACGTGCCGGGTCGAGAACGACCGGCCGTCGCGGGTCCGGGACACGTCGAACGCCAGCGGCTCGTCCGGCGTCCCCGGGCGGATGAAGTAGGCGTGCAGGGAGTGCGGCGGGCGGCCGTCCGCCGTCAGGCACGCGGCGCGCAGGCTCTGCCCGGCGACCTGGCCGCCGAACAGGCGCGGGCGCCCGACCGGCGGCGAGGTGGCGAGGAAGGAGTCGCCGCCGAGCGCCGCCAGCTCGAACATCCGCGTGAGCTCCGTGGGGACCTCGCTCATCCGGGAACCTCCTGCGCCTCGCACCCCGCCTCGCACCGGGGGCGACCCTACCGGCGGCTCCGGTCGCCTGCGCGGCGGGGACCGGCCCTGATACGGTCACGCGCGGTCGACCTATGATCGCCGGTGGGGCGGCGCGGCACCCCGGGGACATCGGTGCCCGCACGCCCCTGAGGAGATGAGAGAGGCAATGTCAGATATCACCGAGTCGCCCGAGTGGTCCGCGCTGGCGGCGCATCAGGCGGAGATCGCCGGGCGGCACCTGCGCGAGCTGTTCGCGGACGATCCGGGCCGCGTCGGCCGCATGACCGTCACCGCGGGGGACCTCCTCCTGGACTACTCCAAGCACCGCGTCACCGGCGAGACGATGAGGCTGCTGACGGCGCTCGCCGAGCGGGCGGGGCTGCGCGGCCGGATCGAGGCGATG
Organism: Actinomadura sp. 7K534; assembly: GCF_004348575.1. Lineage (NCBI taxonomy): Bacteria > Bacillati > Actinomycetota > Actinomycetes > Streptosporangiales > Thermomonosporaceae > Actinomadura > Actinomadura sp. 7K534. The sequence continues at coordinate 56,241 of NZ_SMKB01000005.1, read as the reverse complement.
TTCACCGGCGAGCGCATCAACGTCAGCGAGGACCGCGCCGTCCTGCACACCGCGCTGCGGCTCCCGCCCGGCGAGCCGCTGACCGTGGACGGGCAGGACGTCGCCGGCGACGTCCACGCCGTCCTGGACAAGATGGCCGACTTCTCCCGGCGGGTCCGCACGGGGGAGTGGACGGGCTTCACCGGCAAGCGCATCACGACCGTCGTCAACATCGGCATCGGCGGCTCCGACCTCGGCCCCGCCATGGCCTACGAGGCCCTCAGCGACTACGCGGACGCCGGCGTCACGTGCCGGTTCGTCTCCAACATCGACCCCGCCGACATCGTCGGGAAGCTCGCCGGCCTCGACCCCGAGCAGACGCTGTTCGTCGTCAGCTCCAAGACGTTCGGCACGCTGGAGACCCTCACCAACGCCAAGGCGGCGCGGCGGTGGCTCGTCGACCGGCTCGGCGACGACGCCGCGGTCGCGCGGCACTTCGTCGCGGTGTCGACGAACGCCGAGCGCGTCGCCGAGTTCGGCATCGACCCCGCCAACATGTTCGTCTTCTGGGACTGGGTCGGCGGGCGCTACTCCTTCGACGGCGCCATCGGCCTCTCGCTGATGATCGCGATCGGCGGGGAGGCGTTCCGCGAGATGCTCGCCGGGTTCCGCGAGATCGACGAGCACTTCCGCGCCGCGCCGTTCGAGGAGAACATGCCGGTCGTGATGGGGCTGCTCGGCGTCTGGTACACCGACTTCTTCGGCGCGCAGACCCGGGCCGTCCTGCCCTACGCACAGCGGCTGGCGCGCTTCCCCGCCTACCTCCAGCAGCTCACGATGGAGTCCAACGGCAAGTCGGTGCGGGCCGACGGGGCGCCCGTCGTCGCGCAGACCGGCGAGATCTTCTGGGGCGAGCCCGGCACCAACGGGCAGCACGCCTTCTACCAGCTCCTGCACCAGGGGACCCGGCTCGTCCCCGCCGACTTCATCGGCTTCGCCGAGCCGTTCGCTGAGCCGGCGGCCGAGGGGCCGGCGGGCATGCACGACCTGCTGACCGCGAACCTGCTCGCGCAGACCTCGGCGCTCGCGTTCGGCAAGACCGCCGAGGAGATCGCCGCCGAGGGGACGCCCGCGGAGCTCGTCCCGCACAAGGTCATGCCGGGCAACCGCCCGACCAGCACGATCCTGGCGCCGAAGCTCACCCCGAAGACGCTCGGCTCCCTGGTCGCGCTGTACGAGCACATCGTGTTCGTCGAGGGGACGATCTGGGGCATCGACTCCTTCGACCAGTGGGGCGTCGAGCTCGGCAAGGTCATGGCGATGGACCTCGTGCCCGCGCTCACCTCCGCCGAGCCGCCGGGCGGGGCGCCCGACGCGTCCACCGCGGCCCTCGTCCGCCGGTACCGCGAACTGCGCGGCCGCAGGATCTGACAACCCGGGTCCGGGACCCGGGTCCCGGAACGACGGACGGGCCCGCCGGAACGGCCGGCGGGCCCGCCGGTGTCCTGCCGCGGGTCAGGCGCGTGCGCCGGGCAGCGGGCCCTTCGCCCAGCCCTGGGACTCCAGGATGGCGCGGAACTCCCCGTAGGAGATGAACCCGTCGAGGTTGGTGTCCGCCTTCTCGAACCTGTCCTGCGTCTCGGCGCGCGTCCACGCGAGCCCGAGCTCGTCGAGGACGAGGGTGAACTCCATCAGGTCGAGCTTCTCGTCGCCGCCGAGGTCCGCGCGCTTGAACACGGCAAGAAGGTCGTCCCCGGCCGGTCTCGTCGTCATCTCGCTCCTCGTTCCGGTCCGATGTGGCCACGCATCATGTCATAAGGAGCGAGCCGGTCAATGCGCGAAACGCCGCAGGAAGGAAGCCCTTTCCTACTCGTCAGTCAACTCCGGGACGCGGTGCCGGTACCGCTCCAGCAGCGCCGCGTTCACCGCGTCGCCGCCGGGCACGTTCGCGCTCGTCCAGCGGGCGGGGTCCGCGCCGCGCTCCGCCGCGAGGTCGTCGAGGGCCGCCAGGACGCGCGCCCACGCGTACGCGGCGAGCACCGTGGAGACGGCGGCCGTGCGGGGCGCCCCCGCTGGATGCAGGACGTCGCCGGGCGGGACGCGGGTGTCCAGGACGATCCGGGCGTGGTCGGCCAGCGTCGTGGCGGCCCGGGCCGCGGCGCCCCGCGCGGCCCGCACCGACGTCACCGCGACCACCGGCACCTCCCGCGCCGCGCACTCCGCGGCGATCTCGACCGGGTAGGGGTTGCGGCCGCTGGTGGAGAACACGACCGCGACGTCGGGCGGGGCGGGCGCGGCGGCTTCCACGACGGCGCGGCCGGCCCCGGCGCGCCGCTCGGCGCGGGTGCTGCGCGCGGCGCCGCCGAGCGGGAGGACCCGGGGGTCCCAGACGGGGCGGACCGCGGCGAGGCCGCCGGCCCGGTAGAACGTCTCGCACACCAGGGCGAGGGAATGCCCGGCCCCCGCGACGTGCACGATCCCGCCGGCCTCGACCGAGTCCAGCAGCAGCGCGGCGGCCTCCCCGATCGCCTCGCCGGAGGCCGCGTCGAGATCGTCCAGCAGTCCTCGGACCCGGCCGGGAAAGTCGGTCATCGGGCAGCTCCTCCTCGCGTTCCACCCGCGGCGGCCGGTGGAAACACCTGGTGATCAACGGGCGGCGGCGTCGCGCGACCCGGCGAAATCTCCCCACTCCATACGGAAAGGAGAGCACTCAAGGGTAAAAACGGGCAGTCAGTCGACCGGGTTCCGGCTGTACGTTCGACGTAGACGTGTTTGTCAGCCGTGCGGGCTAGGGTCCGGAGGACCGTGCCCAAGCCTCGCACCCGGGGGGCCTCGTGACTCAGCAGACCGCGCCGGGCGTGCCGCCGGAGCCGTCCCTCGCCGACCCCTGCGCCGAGCGCGGGCCGGCGGGGGAGCGGCTGCGCGGCGGGAGCGGCCCGGCGCCCGCGCTGGACGTGTTCCTGTCCGGCCGCGTGTTCATGGACATGATCTTCACCGGGCTGCCGGGGCTGCCACCGCCGGGCACCGAGCTCGTCACCGACGGGCTCGGCTCGGCCCCCGGCGGCGTCGCCAACATCGCCGTCGCGATGAGCCGGCTCGGCCTGCGGGTGGGGCTGGCGGCGCCGTTCGGCGACGACATGTTCGGCGCCTACCTGTGGCGGACCCTCGCCGAGCAGGAGGGCGTCGACCTCGGGCTGTCCCGCCGGGTCCGCGGCTGGCCGACACCGGTGACGGTGTCGATGGCCTACGACTCCGACCGCAGCATGGTGACCTACGCCCGACCGGTGCCGGGCCCGGTGGACGACCTGGCGGGCGAGCCGCCGCCGTCCGCCCGGGCGTGCTTCGTCGACGTCGACCGCCCCGTCCCGCCGTGGATCCCGGCCATGCGCGGCCGCGGTTCGCTGGTCTTCGGCGACCTCGGCTGGGACCAGACCGGCGCGTGGCCCGCCGAGGTCCTCGACCGGCTCCGCCACGTGGACGTGTTCCTGCCGAACGCGGCCGAGGCGATGGCCTACACCCGCACGGGCACGCCGCTGGAGGCCGCCGAGGTCCTGGCCGAGCGCGTCCCGGTCGTCGTGGTGAAGCGCGGCGGGGACGGCGCCATCGCGATCGACTCGGCGACCGGGGAGCGGGCCGAGGTCGGCGCGCTGCCGGTCGAGGCGCTCGACCCGACCGGCGCGGGCGACGTCTTCGCCGCCGGTTTCGTGTTCGGCACCCTCGCCGGCCTCCCGCTCGCCGAGCGGCTCCGGTTCGCCAACCTGTGCGCGGGCCTCTCGGTGCGGCACCACAGCGGCTCGCTGGGCTCGCCGTGCTGGGGCGAGATCGCGGCCTTCGGCGAGTCGGGCGAGGTCCCCGAGTCGGTCCTGGCCGACTACGCGTTCGTGGTCCAGTTCATCCCGGACGCGGCCGAGGACTCGCCCGTCCGCGCCGAGCCCACCCTCCGCATCGGCGGGTGACCCCGCTCGCCGGTAGCGAGTGATCCGGGGGGACGCAAGGCCGGGGCCGCCTGCGGCCATCCGGCGACGAAATCGCTCTCGGAGGTTGACGCCGCGCCGGTGCCGATCCCATCTGGGCCGGAAAATCGCCCGTGTCGCCTCCGGCGGGCGCACGGGCGGGGCCGCCGTCCGGTATCGGCCCGGCACGGCGACAAAGGCGCGGAGTGCTGTGACTGTTGATCGTGACGCAGTCGCACCGACACGAAACGCACCACGGCGCGAGGGAGCCGTCCATGACCGCGATCGCCCATCAGTCGAAGCTGATGACGGGGCTCAACACCCGGAACCACCGAGCCGCTCTCAACGTGTTCCTGTTCATCGTGCTCGCCCACTGGGCCGAGCACGTCGTGCAGGCCGTCCAGATCTGGGTCCTCGGGCGGCCCGCGGCGGAGTCCCGCGGTGTGGCCGGGCAGTGGTTCCCCTGGCTGGTCACGTCGGAGGCGCTGCACTACGGGTACGCCCTGGTGATGCTCGCGGGCTTCGTCCTGCTGCGCCCCGGCTTCACGGGCCGGTCGCGGACGTGGTGGAACATCGCCCTCTACATCCAGGTCTGGCACCACTTCGAGCACCTGCTGCTGTTCATCCAGGCGCACGCCGGCGCGAACCTGGGCGGCCGGCCCGTGCCGACCAGCCTCATCCAGTTCCTGATACCGCGGGTCGAGCTGCACCTGTTCTACAACGGGGTCGTGTTCGCCCCGATGGTGGTCGCGATGCTGCTCCACCGCCGCGATGAGCCGAAGCCCCGCGACGGCGCGGCCACCTGCGACTGCGCCGGCGGCCGCGGCCGTCCCAGCGAAGTATGACCGGCGTCCGGGAACCAGGCCGGGACCCGGAGGAGACGGGCCGGGACCCGGAACGCGACGACGCCGGGCCACCGGGCGGCCAGCGCCGCGCCCGCGGGGCACCGTCGGGATTCACCGTGACGGTCACGGCCACGCTGGCGTTCCTGCTGCTGTTCTTCACTGTGCCGAACCTTGGCGTGGTGTGGCGGGCGGCACGCGCCGACGGGGCGTCCGGGACGTTCACCGCCGAGCGCCTGTCGTGCGTCGAGCACCCGGGGCACGAGTCGTGCTCCTGGTACGGCACGTTCATGCCCGCCGCGGGTTCGGAGGCGCACGAGACGAGCATGTACGGCGCCGGGCGCGGCGACCTCTCCGCCGGCGAGCGGGTGCCCGCGATCGACGTCGGGAGGCCGAGCCGGGTGTACTCGGTGGACGGTTCGCGGGAGTGGATCGCGACCGGGCTCACCCTGATCGCCGCCGCGGGGCTGTGCGTGCCGCTCGCCCGCAGGCTGCTCAGCCGGGTACGGCGGCCGTCCGGGCGGGCGCGGCGGAGCGGTACTCCTGCGGGCTGACGCCGTGCTGGCGCTTGAAGGCCGTGCTGAGCGCGAACGCGGTGCCGTAGCCGACCCGGCGCGCCACCGCCTCCAGCGTCGCGTCGCTCTCGCGGAGCAGGTCCGCGGCCTGGGCGAGGCGGATCCCGGTGAGGTACGCCATGGGCGGCTCGCCGGTCAGCTTCGTGAACCGCTGCGCGAGCGCGGCGCGGGAGACGCCGACCGCGGCGGCGAGGCCGGCGACGGTCCAGGGGTGCGACAGGTCGTCGTGCAGGAGCCGCAGGGCGGGGCCGACGACCGGGTCGCCGTGGGCGCGGTACCAGCCGGGCGCCTCGGCGCCCGGGCGGGCGAACCACGCCCGCAGCGTCCCGACGAGCAGCAGGTCGAGCAGGCGGTCGAGGACGATGTCCTGGCCGGGCTCGTCCTTGCCGACCTCCTCGCCGAGCACGCCGACCAGCGGTGACCGCCACTCGTCGCCGCGGACGACCGCCAGCGCCGGGAGGGCGGCCAGCAGCCGCCGGGTGACGGCGCCGCGCATCTGGTAGGTGCCGACGAGGATGACCGCCGGCCCGCCGGGGTCGTTGCCCCAGGCGCGGACGCCGAGGTCCATCGTTCCCGACATGCTCGTTCCGTCCGGCGTGGTGCACACCTGCCCCGGGTGGATGACGACCTGCGGTTCGGTCCCGGGCGCGTCGCTGACGGTGTAGGGGTCGGGGCCCCGGAGGATCGCCATGTCGCCGGGGGAGACGCGCTCCGGCTCGGCACCGTCGGGGGTCAGCCACGCGTCGCCGCTCACCATCGACAGCAGCGTGATGGGCGCCTCGTCCTGGATCCGCAGCGACCACGGCGGGCTGAACGACGCGCGGAGCATGAACGCGCCTCGTGCCCGAGGCCCGTCGAGGAGGTCGGTCAGGGCGTCCATGGGGCAAGCGTAGACGCCGGCGTATGCGGGCGAGCTTCTCGGCGATGGCGGCCGGAACCGCCCGGCAGTTGACTCGGGGACATGACGAACGACGTGCGGAACATCGAGAACGGCCTCACCCTCGTCCTCGGCGGCACCGGCAAGACCGGCCGCCGCGTCGTGGAGCGGCTGGAGGCCCTGGACGTCCCGGTGCGGATGGGCTCCCGGTCGGCGGCGCCCGCCTTCCACTGGGAGGACGCGACGACCTGGGGACCCGTCCTGCGGGACGTCGAGAAGGTCTACCTCTCCTACTACCCGGACCTCGCCGCTCCCGGCGCGGCCGAGGCCATCGGCTCCTTCACCCGGCGGGCCAGGGACGCGGGCGTGCGGCACGTTGTGCTGCTGTCCGGCAGGGGCGAGGACGAGGCGCAGGAGTGCGAGCGCATCGTCCAGGCGTCCGGCATGGACTGGACGGTGGTGCGGGCGAGCTGGTTCGCGCAGAACTTCAGCGAGGACTACCTCCTCGACCCCGTCCGCGCGGGCGAGGTCGCCCTGCCCTCCGGGGACGTGCCGGAGCCGTTCGTGGACGCCGACGACATCGCGGACGTGGCGGTCGCGGCGCTCACCCGCGGCGGGCACACCGGCGAGGTCTACGAGGTGACCGGGCCCCGCGCCCTCACCATGGCCGAGGCCGTCGCCGAGATCGGCCGCTCGGCGGGGCGGGACATCGCGTTCGTCCCGGTCGCCGTGGACGACTACGCCGCCGTGCTCAAGGAGCACGGCCTGCCGGGGGAGCTGATCGCCTTCCTGACGTACCTGTTCTCGACCGTCCTGGACGGACGCAACTCGCTGCCCGCCGACGGCGTGCGGCGCGCGCTCGGGCGCGAGCCGCGGGACTTCGCCGAGTACGCGCGGCTGACCGCGGCCAGCGGCGTCTGGAACTCCTGACCCGCCCCCCGACCCGGCCCTTCGAGGGCCCTACGACAGATCGGAACGACGATGAGATCCGTACTCGCCGGGACTTCGGTGACCCTTTCCCTCATCATGGCCGCCGGCATGACCGGGGCCTACTTCGCCTTCTCCACCGGCGTGATGCCGGGCCTGAACGCGGCGCGGCCGGCGGCGGCCATCGAGGCCATGCAGGGCATGAACCAGAAGATCCAGAACCCGCTGTTCATCCCCATGTTCCTGTTGATCCCGGTCGTGGCGATCGCGGCGGGGGTGCTGCTGCTGACCCTGGACGAGAAGTCCGCCGCCGTGCTGTTCTTCGTCGCGGCCGGCGTGTACTTCGCGGGTGCGCTCATCCCGAGCTTCGCGGTGAACATCCCGATGAACAACGCCCTGGACGGTACGGCGATCCCGGCGGACGCGGCGGAGGCCGCGAAGGTCTGGGCGGACTACTCCGGCCGCTGGACGGCTTGGAACAACCTGCGGGCCGTGGCCAGCTGGGTGAGCATCCTCGCGATGAGCCTGGGCGTCTACCTCTGGGGCAAGGACGCTTGAACCGCGCCGCGGGGACGCGGCCCGCACTTACGGGAGCCGGGCCGCGTCCCCTGGTCGAGGCTGAGTCAGGGGACGAGCAGACCCCAGTAGACGGCCCACGGGACGAACACGGCACCCGCGGTCAGCAGGAGGCCGAGCCGGACGCGCTCGGCCACCGGGACGGAACCGGCGGCGCGCCGCCACGACACCGCGGTCGCGGCCCCCGCGCAGACGGCGGCCGCGGCGAGTCCCTGCAGCGCCAGCCACGGCAGCGGACGGCCCGCCAGGACGGGCCCCGGGTCGGGATACCTCCCCGCCGCCATCAGGTAGATGATGTAGAAGACCAGGCCGGCGGCGGCGGTGAGCCCCGCCCCGGCGAGCAGGCCCGCCCAGCGGCTCACCGGGCGCACGGTCCTGCCGCGCAGCCGGCGCGCCAGGGCGGCGAGCGGGTAGCCGGCGAACGCGACGACGAACAGCGCGAGCGCCGCGGTCTGCATCCGGACGGACGCCCACCACGGCGACGGCGCGATGGCGACGCTCGGGTGGTCCTGCTCCGGGAGCGGCGCGGTATCGGCCTCGGGGAGGCGCCCGCTCGTCACGTCGCGGACCCACGAGCCGACCAGGTCGGCGTAGCCGGGGGCCAGCGCGTCGCCGCGGGTGAGGCCCCGGTCCGGGGTCGCGTGGACGCCGTGGTCGGCCTCCGGGAAGAAGCGGAAGGTGTAGTGGGTGTTGCCGCCGCGCCGGAGCGCCCGCGCGAACAGGGGCGGATTGTCCTCGGGCGGGGTCTGCAGGTCGCGTCCGCCCCAGATGCCGAGCACCGGCTGGCGGACCCGCTCCAGGACGCCCGGGGCGTCGTGGAACGCCTCGGCGAACAGGCCCGCGTCCGCCCCCAGCCGGGCGAAGTTGCGCTTGCCGCGGTCGATCAGCGAACCGGAAACGCCCGCCCGGCGCAGCCCGGAGGACTCGTTCCAGACCTGCTGGCGGATCGGGGTCATCGCGTTGCCGCCGACCACGATCACGAACGCCGCGTCGGCGGACCGGGACGCGGCGAGCGGCGCCACCCAGCCGCCCTCGCTCAGCCCCCAGAGCCCCACCTTCGCGGGATCGACGCCGGGTCGCGAGCGCAGCGCGCGCACGGCGCCGAGCGCGTCGACGGCCAGTTCGGAGTAGGAGCGGCGGAACTGGGTGTACCCGGCCGACCTCTTGTCGTAGATCAGGACGGCGAGGCCCCGCCGCGCGAACTCGGTGGCCTCGGTGAGCAGATGCTCGCGCGGGACGCCGGACCCGGACCCCGTCACGAGCACGACGCCCGGCAGGGGCCCGCGCGCCTTCCGCGGTGCCAGCACCGTGCCGCGCAGGGGGAGCCCGCCGAACCCCTGGAAGCCCACTTCGGTCGCGGTCAGGCCGGCGGGCGCCGGGACCGGGCCGGCCGCCGAGGCCGCCGGGGGGCTCAAGACGCTCAGCAGCGCGCCGGCGATCAGCGTCAGCGCGGCGGTCATCACTTTCTCATGCCGGGGACGGTAGTATGCAGAGAAAGTTCTGCAAATGATTCTCTGCAAAGATACTTCTGTAGAACTAGACTGCTCCTCATGAAGGACGATTCCGAGCCCGTCATCCTGGACGACCCCGGACGGATGAAGGCGCTCAGCCACCCGCTGCGCCGCCGGATCCTGCACCGGCTCCGCGTGCACGGCCCCGCGACGTCGACGACGATCGGGGAGGTGCTCGGGGCCAACACCGGGACGACCAGCTACCACCTGCGCCAGCTGGAGAAGCACGGGTTCATCGAGGAGATCCCCGAGCGATCGGCCGGGCGGGAGCGCTGGTGGCGCCGTGCCGAGACCCCGCGCGACGTGCGCATGCCCCGGCCGGGCACCGTCGCCCCGGAGGACCAGCCCGTCATCGACGAGCTGCTGCGCGTCCGCCACGCCGAGGACATGGAGCTCCTCAGCAGGCTTCCCGAGGAGTACCGGCGCGACCACGCCTGGGCCCTGCTCTCACGGGGATTCGCCCATATGACCGAGGAGGGCCTCGCCGAGTTCTTCGAGGCGTACATCCGCCTGCTGCAGGAGCACGGCCACGACCGCGAGGACGCGCCGCCGGGCGCGCGCCCGGTCCACATCCGGCTCTTCACGCTCCCCGCCGACACGGACTGAAGCATCGCCGCGGTTCCGCGCGGGGCTTACGATCCTGGGATGAGCGGTGTCTACGCGATCAGCGACCTGCACGTCGGGTTCCCCGAGAACCGCGCGTTCGTCGAGGAGCTGCGGCCCGCGTCCGGCGGCGACTGGCTCATCGTCGCCGGCGACGTCGCCGAGCGCTTCGCCGACGTCGAGTGGACGCTGCGCACCCTGAGCGAACGCTTCGCCACCGTGATCTGGACGCCCGGCAACCACGAGCTGTGGACGATCAAGGACGACCCGGTGCGGCTGCGCGGGGAGGCCCGCTACCGAAGGCTCGTCGACATGTGCCGCGCCCTCGGCGTCCTGACCCCCGAGGACCCGTATCCCGTGTGGGACGGCGACGGCGGGCCCGTGACGGTCGCACCGCTTTTCATCCTGTACGACTACACGTTCCGGCCGGACGGCGCGTCCACCAAGGAGGAGGCCCTCGCGATCGCGCACGAGGCCGGTGTCGTGTGCACCGACGAGATCTTCCTCCACCCCGACCCGCACCCCACGCGGGACGCCTGGTGCGACGCCCGGATCGCCTACACCGAGAAGCGCCTCGCCGCCCTCGAAGCGGGGACGAGGACCGTCCTCGTCAACCACTGGCCGCTCGTCCGTGAGCCCACCCGCGTCCTCTGGTACCCGGAGTTCGCCCAGTGGTGCGGCACCGAGCGCACCGCCGGCTGGCACGACCGCTTCAGCGCGGTGTCCGTGGTCTACGGGCACCTCCACATCCCCCGGACGATCTGGACCGGCGACGTCCCGCACATCGAGGTGTCGGTCGGCTACCCCCGCGAGTGGCGCAAGCGGGGCGAGGCGCCGCGCGGGCCCCGCCGGATCCTGCCCGCCCCGGACACCCAGTGACCGGGCCCGTGCTCGGCCGGCCCGTGCGGTGCGGCTAGCGCGCAGCCGCCTTGCCGGGGGCCAGCCCGGTCGCGGCGAGCGACAGCAGCCGCTCCGCCGCCTCCGGGTCGTCCTCGGTGACCATCGCGATCGCGCCCGCGAGCCGGAGCGCGTCGATGAACACGGCGTCCCGCGGCACGTCCCCGGCCTCCTGGGCGCGGGCGAACAGCGCCCCGCCGGCCTCGCGGACCGCCCGGGCCGCCTCCGGCCGGTCGTCGCGCAGCGACACCACGGCCGCCGCCGCCATCCCGCGGAACGCGGTGACCCCGGAGACGAATGCCCGCAGCCACTCCAGGAGCCCGTCACCGGGCGACGGGGAGAGCATCAGCTCGCGCGCCTTGGCGGCGAGTTCGCCGTAGGCGTCGGCGAGCAGCGCCTCCAGGAGGTCCTGCCGCGTCGGGAAGTGGCGGTAGAGCGTCCCGATGCCGACGCCGGCGAGCCGGGCGACGCCCTCCAGGGACGCGTCGGCGCCGTCGCGCCCGAACGTCTCCCGTGCCGCGCCGATCAGCCTGGCCCGGTTGCGGCGCACGTCGGCGCGCACCGCGCGGACGGGCGCCTTCGGCGAGTCGTCGCTGGTCAACTGGGTCGTCGATCCTTCCCGGCGGGTCTATGGGCCTGCGGCGATTCGGGGGGATCCGCGGCTTTGGAACGGTCCTTCGATAGTAGCCGCGCCCCTCCGCCGGCCTCGCCGGGGGGATGCGCGAGACCCGCCGCGGCCGATGCCGCGGCGGGTCTCGCGGTCCGCTCCCGGCCGTCCGGGGGCGCCGCCGGAGCGGACCGCGCTCGATCGGGCGCCGCCGGACCGGGCGCCGCCCGGTCAGCCGCCGCCGGGGGAGAGCGGCAGGTAGACCCGCCCGCCGGCGGCCTTGAACTCCTCGGCCTTCTCCCGCATCCCCTCGCCGAGCGCGGCGTCCTCGGCGAGGCCGCGCTCCTCGGCGAACCGGCGCACATCGCGGGTGATCTTCATCGAGCAGAAGTGCGGGCCGCACATGGAGCAGAAGTGCGCGGTCTTCGCCGGGGCGGCCGGGAGCGTCTCGTCATGGAAGGAGCGGGCCGTGTCCGGGTCGAGGGACAGGTTGAACTGGTCCTCCCACCGGAAGTCGAACCGCGCCTCCGACAGCGCGTCGTCCCACGCCTGCGCGCCCGGATGCCCCTTCGCCAGGTCCGCGGCGTGCGCCGCGATCTTGTAGGCGATGACGCCGGCCTTGACGTCGTCGCGGTCCGGCAGCCCGAGGTGCTCCTTCGGCGTGACGTAGCAGAGCATCGCGGTGCCGTGGTGGCCGATCATCGCGGCGCCGATCGCCGAGGTGATGTGGTCGTAGCCGGGCGCGATGTCGGTGGTCAGCGGGCCGAGCGTGTAGAACGGCGCCCCGTCGCACCACTCCTGCTGGAGGTCGACGTTCTCCTTGATCTTGTGCATCGGGACGTGCCCGGGCCCCTCGTTCATCACCTGGTTGCCGTACTCGGCGGCGATCTTCGTCAGCTCGCCCTGGGTGCGCAGCTCGGCGAACTGCGCCTCGTCGTTGGCGTCGGCGATGGAGCCGGGGCGCAGCCCGTCCCCGAGCGACCAGGTGATGTCGTAGGCCGCGAAGATCTCGCACAGCTCGCGGAAGCGGGTGTAGAGGAAGTTCTCCTGATGGTGCGCCAGGCACCACGCCGCCATGATCGACCCGCCGCGGGAGACGATCCCGGTCTTGCGGTTCGCCGTCAGCGGCACGTACCGCAGCAGGACCCCGGCGTGGACGGTCATGTAGTCCACGCCCTGCTCGGCCTGCTCGATCACCGTGTCGCGGAAGACCTCGAACGTCAGGTCCGCCGGATTGCCGCCCACCTTCTCCACGGCCTGGTACAGCGGGACTGTCCCCACCGGCACCGGCGAGTTGCGCAGGATCCACTCGCGCGTGGTGTGGATGTCGCGGCCGGTCGACAGGTCCATGATCGTGTCGGCGCCCCAGCGGGTCGCCCACGTCATCTTCTCGACCTCGTCGTCGATCGACGACGCCACCGCCGAGTTGCCGATGTTGGCGTTCACCTTGACCAGGAACCTCTTCCCGATCACCATCGGCTCGATCTCGGGGTGGTTGACGTTGGCGGGCAGCACGGCCCGCCCCGCCGCGAGCTCCTCGCGGACGACCTCCGGCGCCACGCCCTCGCGCAGCGCCGCGAACTCCATCTCCGGCGTGATCTCCCCGCGCCGCGCGTAGGCCCGCTGGGTCACGGCGCCGCCGGTCGCGCGGCGCGGCCGGCGCGGCGGGAAGCCGCCGGGGGCCCCGCCCGCCGCGGCGCCCGCCGCGGCGCGGCGGCCGTCGTCCTCCGGGCGCACCGGGCGCCCGTCGTACGGCGCGGTGTCGCCGCGCTCGATGATCCACGGCTCCCGCAGCGCGGGCAGCCCCTTGCGGACGTCGGTCTCCTGTTCTGGGTCGGTGTACGGCCCGGACGTGTCGTACAGGACGACGGCGTCGCCGTTGGTCAGCGGCACCTCCCGCATCGGGACGCGGATCTCCGGCCGCGAGCCCTGCAGGTAGGTCTTGCGGGCAGCTGGAACCACAGGTTCGGTCATGACGACTCGATCTCTCCCTACGCCGGCATTACCCGGTCAGGTTCATGCGGTCAGCGGCCGTCTCAGCCGCTATCTCAGCCCGGTTCGCCGGACCCCCGCGATCTGTCGCCCCCGACGCTAACCCGCCGCACCCCGGTTGCCGCAACCGGCGTCCATGGGATATGAGGGGCGGCCTGGGAGAATCGGCCGCATGGCAGAAGACTTCACCGTGACGGCGGTCGGGCACGTCGAGTCCCCGCTGACCGACCGGGCGTCCGCGCCCAAGCAGGGCCCTGAGGGCTCGCCCGAGGCATGGCTGGTGTTCGAGGGGGCCGTGCTGCCCGCGCTGGAGGGCCTGCGCCCCGGCGACCGGGTCTTCGTGCTGACCTGGCTGCACCTGTCGCCGCGCGACGTCCTGCGCGTCCACCCGCGCGACGATCCCGCCGCCCCGCTGCACGGCGTGTTCGCCACCCGCTCGCCCGACCGCCCGAACCCGATCGGGCTGCACCCGGTCGAGATCCTGGAGATCACCGGGAACCGCGTCCGCGTCCGGGACCTGGAGGCCCTGGACGGCACCCCGATCGTGGACGTCAAGCCCGCCCTGACCTGCGCCCCGCCCACCTGACGGGGCGGTGCCGCCCGGTGCCGTGCACGGCCATGGGGAGGGCGAGCGCGAGGGTGCGCAGCGGGTCGGGGGCGGACGGGGACCGCTCCAGCCGCAGCCGGACGCCGCCGTCGCCGCCCTTGCTCCAGAGCGTGGCCGACTCCCGGCCGTCCACGCCGGTGACGACGTGGCGGCCGCCGGCCGGCCGGGTGGTGCCGAGAAGCGTCCCGTCGGGCATGTGGAAGGACGGCTCCTGCGAACCCCGGATCTCGCCGGCGGGCCGCCCGTCCGCGAGGAACACGCGCACCCGGCCGCCCGCGAGGCCGCCGCGGAACTCCAGCAGCGGGCGGGCGTGCGGATCGCGGAGCACGGTCGTCCGGCCGGGAGGGGGGAGGCCGGGCGACTCCGCGGTCGGGCCGCAGGCCACGGCGAGCAGAGCGCCGGTGCGGTCGTCGCGGTAGCGCCCCTCGCCGTCCAGGACGACGTGGTCGGCCTCGCGCAACGCGTCCCGGGGGAGCGGGTCCACCTCGCGGCCCTCGTCGTCGAGGACGCGCCAGCAGGCGCCGAGGGTCTCCGTGGCGGTGGCGTGGACGGCCTCCAGCCAGCCCTGGGGCAGCGAGCGCTCGCGCAGCAGCACGGCCGCACGGCCGTCGATCTTCGTGACCGCGCCGACGCCCGGTGCCGCCTCGGAGTCGAACCAGACCGTCCAGACGGGGTCGGCGACGGGCCAGGTGATCCCGACCGCTTCCACGGCGCCCGCGGGGATGGTCGCCTCCCTCCCGCGGCGGCGCAGCGTCAGGCCGTCGCGGCCGATGGTCACGATGAGGCGGTCCCGGTAGATCGCGAAGGCCCACACGGCCGCCGCCAGGGCGATGAGGGCGGCGCCGCCGCCGTAGCCGGCGATGGCCCGCCCGGCCTCCTCGGGCGCCCGCGCGCCCGGGCCGGTGAGCGTGGACAGCGAGACGGCCAGGCCGACCGTCAGCGCGGTCAGGCAGATGCGGAGCGGCCACCGGTAGGCGTTCCGGCCCAGGGTGATCGTGAGCGCCGGCGGGGGGACGGACACCTTCAGCCCTTCGTCTGGGAGTGCGCAGAACTATAGGCGGTCGCCGTCCCGCGCTCGCGGCCTGACCAGTGCTGTCAAGCGGGCGGCGGCGGCCCCGCACGTGGCGGTCGGCCGGCCGAAAGGGGGCGACGTCATCGGGGGCGTTCCGGACCCTTACCGGTAGGGTCAGGATCAAGGGACCAGGGGAGGCGAACGCGTCGGTGAGCACAGAGCAGGAAGCCCCGCAGGACCGGATCTTCACGGTGCCGAACACGCTGAGCCTGGCCCGGCTCGTGGGCGTCCCGCTGTTCCTCTGGCTCGTGCTGATCGAGGCCGACTGGTGGGCGCTCGGCGTCCTGGTGTTCGCGGGCCTGTCGGACTGGCTGGACGGCAAGCTCGCCCGCGTCCTGAACCAGACGAGCAGGCTCGGGACGGTGCTCGACCCGGCGGCCGACCGCCTCTACATCCTGGCGACGCTGGTCGGGCTGACGATCCGCGACATCATCCCGGTGTGGCTGGTCGTGGTGCTGGTGGCCCGGGAGTTCGCGATCCTGCCGATCGCGCCGATCATCCGCCGGCTCGGGTACGGCGGGACGCTCCCGGTGCACTTCATCGGCAAGGCCGGGACGATGTGCCTGCTGTACGCGTTCCCGCTGCTTCTCCTCGGCGACCACGACGGCGGCGCGGCGACCGCGGCGAAGGTCACCGGATGGTCGTTCGCCATCTGGGGGACGGGCCTGTACTGGTGGGCGGCCGTCCTCTACTGGGAGCAGACGCGGCAGCTGGTGCTGGCCGGCCGCGGCTCGTCCCCGGCCTCCGGGCCGGACGCCGTGCCCGGCCCGGACCCGGACGCCGACCCGGACGCCGACCCGGACGCCGACCCGGACGCCGACCCGGACGCCGACCGTGGCACGGATCCGCCGGCCGGCCACCAGAAGGGAGCTGAGACCCCCCGATGAAGGCCGTCGTGATGGCGGGTGGCGAGGGGACGCGGCTGCGTCCGATGACCGCCAACCAGCCCAAGCCGCTGCTGCCCCTCGTCAACCGGCCGATCATGGAGCACGTGCTGCGGCTGCTGAAGCGGCACGGGTTCAGCGAGACCGTGGTCACCGTCCAGTTCCTGGCGGCGCTGATCCGCAACTACTTCGGCGACGGCGAGGAGCTCGGCATGTCGCTGAGCTACGCGACCGAGGAGGTCCCGCTCGGCACCGCCGGCAGCGTCAAGAACGCCGAGGAGGCGCTGCGCGACGACCGGTTCCTCGTCATCTCCGGCGACGCGCTCACCGACATCGACCTGACCGACATGGTGCGGTTCCACGAGCGGAACGGCGCCCTGGTCACGATCGGGCTCAAGCGCGTCCCGAACCCGCTGGAGTTCGGGATCATCATCGTGGACGACGACGGCCGCGTGCAGCGGTTCCTGGAGAAGCCGACGTGGGGGCAGGTGTTCTCCGACACCGTCAACACCGGCATCTACGTGATGGAGCCGGAGGTCCTGGAGCACGTCGCCGAGGGCGAGTCGGTCGACTGGTCCGGGGACGTGTTCCCCAAGCTGCTCGCCGAGGGCGCTCCGCTGTTCGGCTACGTCGCCGACTGCTACTGGGAGGACGTCGGAACCCACGAGAGCTACCTCAAGGCGCAGGCCGACATGCTGTCCGGTGCGGTCGCGATCGACCTGGACGGTTTCGAGGTGTCGCCCGGCGTCTGGGTCGCCGAGGGCGCCGAGGTCGACTCCGAGGCCGTCCTGAAGGGCCCGCTCTACATCGGCGACTACGCCAAGGTCGAGGCGGGCGTCGAGCTGCGCGAGTACACCGTCCTCGGCAGCAACGTCGTGGTGAAGGAGGGCGCGTTCCTGCACCGCGCCGTCGTCCACGACAACGTGTTCGTCGCGCCGTCCACGAACCTGCGCGGCTGCGTGGTCGGCAAGAACACCGACATCATGGCCGGCGCCCGCGTCGAGGAGGGCGCGGTCATCGGGGACGAGTGCGTGATCGAGGCGGAGGCGTACGTCTCCAGCGGCGTGAAGGTCTACCCCTTCAAGACCATCGAGGCCGGCGCGGTCGTCAACACCAGCGTGATCTGGGAGTCGCGCGGGCAGCGCAACCTGTTCGGCCCGCGCGGCGTGTCCGGGCTGGTCAACGTGGAGATCACGCCGGAGCTCGCGGTGCGGCTCGCCAGCGCGTACGCGACGACGCTGAAGAAGGGCACCACGGTCGTCACCGGCCGCGACGTGTCCCGCGCGGCCCGCACGCTGAAACGCGCGGTGAACAGCGCCCTGACGGCCAGCGCGATCAACGTCCACGACCTGGAGGCCACCCCGCTGACCGTGGCCCGGTTCGAGACCGGCCGCGAGGACAGCGTCGGCGGCATCTACATCCGCACCACGCTCGGCGACCCGCAGGGCGTCGACATCATCTTCCTCGACCCCGACGGGGCCGACCTGTCCCAGGCCGCGCAGCGCAAGCTGGAGCGCGTCTTCGGCCGGCAGGAGTACCGCCGCGCGTTCCCCGGCGAGATCGCCGAGCTGGCCTACCCGCCCCGCGTCGTCGAGACCTACACCCGCGACCTGCTGCGGCGCGTCGACATCCGCGGGGTCCGCGAGGCCGGGCTGAAGATCGTCCTGGACTGCGCGGGCGGGGTCGCGTCGCTCGTGCTGCCCAACCTGCTCGGCAAGGTCGGGGTGGAGGTCCTGACCCGCAACGTCGGCCTGGACGAGGCCAACCCGACCGAGACGCTCGCCGAGCGCATGCGCGACCTGGAGCGGCTCGGCGAGCTGGTGTCGTCGTCGCGGGCCGCGTTCGGCGTCCGCTTCGACCCGGTGGGGGAGCGGATCTCGCTCGTGGACGAGAACGGCGAGCTGGTCGGCGACGACCGGGCGCTGCTGGTCATGCTGGACCTGGTGGCGGCGGAGCGGCGCGGCGGCAGGGTCGCGCTGCCGGTGACGACGACGCGGGTCGCCGAGCAGGTGTGCCGGTTCCACGGCGTCCAGGTCGAGTGGACGTCCACGTCCCAGGACGTCCTGACCAAGGCCGCCGCCCAGCCCAGCGTGGTCTTCGCGGGGGACGGGCGGGGCGGCTTCCTGATGCCCGAGTTCAGCGGCACGGTCGACGGGATCGCGGCGTTCGTCCGGCTCGTCGGCCTGGTCGCCAGGACGCGGCTGACGCTCTCGCAGATCGACCGCCGCATCCCCGACGCGCACCTGCTGCGCCGCTCCGTCCCCACGCCGTGGGCGGCCAAGGGCAGCGTGATGCGGCACGTCGTGGAGGCCGCGGGCTCCCGCACGATCGACACCACCGACGGCGTCCGCGTGGTCGAGGAGGACGGCCGGTGGGTCCTCGTCCTGCCCGACCCCGCCGAGCCGGTCACCCACCTGTGGGCCGAGGGGCCGGACGCCGACGTCGCCCAGGAGCTCCTGGAGGAATGGGCCGCCGTCGTCGAACGCGCGGGCACCTGACCCGCGCCGCCTAGTCGACGGGGCTGTCCTCGGGCGATCCGGCGGCGATCTCGGCGAGGACGCCGAGGGCGTCGCCGAGGAGCTCCAGGGGCGGGGACGCGAGGCCGACGCGCACCGCGCGGGGCGACGAGCCGGTCCCGGCGGCGAAGGCGGCCGCGGGCGTGACGGCGATCCCGCGCCGCGCCGCGGCCGCCACGAACGTCTCCGCCCGCCACCGGGGCGGCAGGTCCCACCAGCAGAAGTACGCGCACGGCGCGGACCTGCCCGCGGCCCCCGGGAGGCGCTCGGCGGCGATCCGCATGCGGGCGGCCGCGTCCGCCCGCTTGGCCCGGGTCACCGCCGCGACCGTGCCGTCGGTGATCCAGCCGGTCGCCGCGTCCAGCGCGAACGCCGCCGGCCCCCACGCGCCGGACCGCAGCGCGGCGGCGACCCGGCCGGTCAGCCCGGCGGGCGGCACGGCGAACCCGACGCTGAGGCCGGGCGCGAGGCGCTTGGAGAGGCTGTCGACGACGACCGTGCGGTCTGGCGCCTCCGCCGCCAGCGGCGGCGGGCCGTCCTCCGGGAGGAACGCCCAGACGCGGTCCTCGATCGCGTGGAGGCCGAGCCGCTCCAGGGCGGCGGCCAGCTCGGCGCGGCGCTCGCGCGGCATCGTCGTCCCGTACGGGTTGTGGAGCGTCGGCTGGAGGTAGACGGCGCCGAGCGGGGCGCTGCGGTGGGCTGAGGCCAGGGCGTCCGGGCACAGGCCGTGCTCGTCGGTCTCGACGGGGACGAGCGTGACGCCGAGCCGCGCCGCGATGCCCTTGACCACCGGGTAGGTCACGGCCTCGGCCGCGAGCCGGCCGCCCGGCGGCACGAGCGCGGCCACGGCGCCCGCGATCGCCTGCCGCCCGTTCCCGGCGAACAGGACGCGCGACGGGTCGGGCCGCCACCCGGGCGCCTCCAGCAGCCCGGCCGCCGCCTCCCGCGCGGCGGGCGTCCCGGCGGCCCCGGCGGGGCCGAGCGCCGCGCCGAGGACGTCGGGGCGGAGCAGCCGCTCCATCCCGGCCCGCATCAGCTCGCTCTGCCCGGGCACGGAGGGATTGCTGAGCTCCAGGTCGACCCGCGCGCCCGCGGGCTCCGCGAGGGCCGGGCCGGGCGGGCGCCGCGCGGCGCGGACGAACGTGCCGCGCCCCACCTCGCCGACCACCAGGCCGCGGGCCGCCAGTTCACGGTACACGCGGCTCGCCGTCGAGTTCGCGATCCCGTGCCGCCGGGCGAAGGCACGCTGCGTGGGCAGCCGGTCGCCGGGGCGCAGCCGCCCCGCCGCGATGTCGGCGGCCACCGCGTCCGCGACCCTCCGGTAGTCCGCCATCCCGCCTCCTGAATTTGTACCGAGTGCAATGTCAGTATTGCACCGAGGTTACTCCGAGATCTAGGCTCGGATCATCATCGACCGGGGAGTGCAATGATCTCGTCGACCGCGCTGGCGGCCATCGCCCTCGTCGCGCTGGGCCTCGTCCTCACCCCGGGGCCCAACATGATCTACCTCGTGTCGCGGTCGGTGACCCAGGGCCGCCGGGCCGGGCTGATCTCCCTGGCGGGCGTCGCCGCGGGGTTCGGCGTCTACGTGCTCGCGGCGGCCGCCGGGATCACCGCCGTGTTCACCCTCGTCCCGCCGCTCTACACCGTGCTCAAGGTCGCGGGCGCGGGGTACCTGCTGTGGCTCGCCTGGCAGACGGTCCGGCCGGGCGGGCAGGAGGCGTTCACCCCGGCGGACCTGCCCGCCGACCCGCCGCGCCGGCTGTTCACGATGGGCCTCGTCACCAACCTGCTCAACCCGAAGATCGCCGTCCTGTACGTGTCGCTGCTCCCGCAGTTCACCGATCCGGACCGCGGTCACGTCGCCGTCCAGAGCGTCCTGCTCGGCCTCACCCAGCTCACCGTCGCGGTCACGGTCAACGCCCTCATCGTGCTCGGCGCCGGGGGCATCGCGGTCTTCCTGGCCCGGCGGCCCGGCTGGCGGCGGGCCCAGCGGTACCTGATGGGGTCGGTGCTCGCCGGGCTCGCCGTCCACATGGGCCTCACCCGGCCCGCCTCCGCCTGACGCGCACCTCCGCGCAAGGATTCTTGAGGGGATCCGCAGAGTCCCCTCAGTGCACCCACAGGTCGCAGGGGACAGACTGGCACCGTGAACCCCACCAAGATCCTCGTCGTGGACGGCGACGCCTATGTCGCGGACCTCGTCGCGACCGCCCTGCGCTACGAGGGTTTCGAGACCGCCGTCGCCCGGTCCGGCACCGAGGCGCTGGCGAGCGCCCCCCGCTTCGGCCCCGACCTGATCGTGCTGGACGCCGCGCTGCCGGACGGCCCCGGCCCGGACGTCCGCGCCCGGCTGCGGCGGAACGGCTGCGCGGCCCCGGTCGTGTTCCTCACCGGCCCCGCGGCCGCCGGGAGCGGGGCCGGAGGGGCGGCGGACGGCGACGACCACGTGCCCAAGCCGTTCAGCCTGGACGAGCTGGCCGCCCGCGTCCGCGCCGTGCTCCGCCGCACCCGGCCCGGCGCGCGGGAACGGGCGCGGCTGACGTTCGCCGACCTCGAACTGGACGAGGACGCCTACGAGGTGCGGCGCGGCGGCGTCCCCATCGATCTGGCGCCCACCGAGTTCACGCTGCTGCGCTACCTGCTCAGCAACTCCGGCCGCGTGCTGACCAAGCGGCAGATCCTCGACCACGTCTGGCAGTACGACTTCACCGGCGGCGAGGGCGTCGTCCAGACCCACATCAGCTACCTGCGCCGCAAGCTGGACGACCGCGGCCCCCGCCTCATCCACACCGTCCCGCGGGTCGGCTACGTCCTCCGCATGCCGCGGGTCGGCTGAGCCGGGGGCGGGGAAGGCCGCCGGCCCTTGCCATGATGGGGCGGTGACCGCACGACAGGACCCCGGCGAGCCCGGCGGCCGCGCCCCGGGACGGCCCCGGCGGCCCGACGCGTCCATGTCGCTGCTCGCCGACCTGCTCGCCGGCAAGCTCCTCGATCCCGGCTACGCGGAGGCGGCGGCGCGCCGGGCCCGCCGCCCGGACGCCCCGGACGGCCCGCTCCGGCGGGGGCGGCGCGGCGGCGGCGTGCTGCTGGTCCTCGTGCTGACCGGGACGCTGATCGCCGTCGCCGGGGCCGAGGTGCGCCGCAGCGAGCCCGTCGCGGCCGAGCGGCGCTCGCGGCTGATCGACGAGATCGACGCCCGCACCGCCGAGACCGACGCGCTCCGGCGGCGCCTCGACCGGCTCCGCGCCGAGACCGAGCGGCAGCGCGCCGCCGCGCTCGCCCGCGGGGACGCCGGCCACGGCGTCCGGTCCCGGCTCGCCCGCGCGGCCGCCGCGGCGGCGGCCGCGCCCGCCACCGGCGAAGGGCTCGTCGTCACCCTGGACGACTCCCCGCGCGACGACCCGGACGGGCTCGCCGCGCACGGCGGCGCCCGCGGACGGGTCTATGATCGTGACCTCCAGGTCCTGGTCAACGGGCTCTGGGCCGCGGGCGCCGAGGCGATCGGCGTCAACGGCCAGCGGCTCACGGCGACGACGGCGATCCGCTCCGCCGGGGAGGCGATCCTGGTCGACTACCGGCCGCTGACCCGCCCCTACGAGGTCACGGCGCTGGGCGACCCGGGCCGGCTGCGGGACGCCTTCACCGGCTCGGCCGCCGACCGCCGGCTGCGGGCCCTGGAGGAGCGCTACCGGATCCGGTACGGCACGCGCGGCGCGCCGGACGTGCGGCTGCCCGCGGCGGGGCCGGTCCGGCTGCGGTACGCCGTCCCCCGCGAGGAGGACGGCCAGTGAGCGGACGCCCGGCGAGCGGACGGCCGGCAGGGGAGAGGTGACCCGGAGATGATCGCGCTGATCGGGCTGCTGATCGGTGTGGCGCTGGGCCTGCTGCTCCAGCCGGACGTGCCGCTGTGGCTCCAGCCGTACCTTCCCATCGCGATCGTCGCGGCCCTCGACGCCATGTTCGGCGGCCTCCGCGCCCGGCTGGAGGGCGTCTTCGACGAGAAGGTGTTCGTGGTCTCGTTCGTCGGCAACGCCGTCATCGCCGCGCTGATCGTCTTCCTCGGCGACCAGCTCGGCGTCGGCTCCCAGCTGTCGACCGGCGTCGTGGTCGTCCTCGGCATCCGGATCTTCGCCAACGTCGCGGGCATCCGGCGGAGGGTGTTCGGCGCATGACCGCCCGCGAGGACGAGCGCCCCACCGAGCCCGCGGGCGAGCAAGTGATCGAGGCCGCGGGTGAGCGAGTGAACGAGCCCGCGGACGGGGTTCCGCCGGAGCCGGCGGGCCTGCGCGGGCTCGCCGGGCTGTTGCGGCCGCGAGTCAGCCGCGCGCAACTCGCCGGCGGGCTGCTGTGCCTCCTGCTCGGATTCGCGGTCGTCGTCCAGGTCCAGTCGACCAAGCGCGACACCACCTTCGCCACCGCGCGGCAGGACGAGCTCGTCGGCATCCTTTCCGATCTGGGCCAGCGCTCCGACCGGCTGCAGGGCGACCTGCGCGAACTGGAGGACACCAAGGCGGAACTGGAACGCGACGCCGAAGGCGAGACCGCCCTCGAGGAGGCGCGCGAGCGCACCACCACCTACGGCCTCCTGGCGGGCACCCTTCCCGCCGAAGGGCCCGGCATCGAGATGGTGATCAGCGACCCGGGCGGCGCCGTCAAGGCGATCGACCTGCTCGACGCCCTGGAGGAACTCCGCGACGCGGGCGCCGAGGTCGTCCAGGTCAACGACGTCCGCGCCGGGGTCGACACCTACTTCGTGGACGGCCGGCACGGCATCGAGTCCGACGGGGAGGTCCTCACCGCCCCGTACCGGTTCCTCGCCATCGGCGACCCGCACACGATGACGACCGCCATGAACATCCCCGGCGGCCTGGTCAGGACGCTGCAGGGAAAGGGCGCCGGCGTCCTGATCAACCCGCGCGCGAAAGTGACCGTGGGCGCGGTACGGTCTCCGTAGAGGGGAACGGGGGAAGCGGTCGACCGGCGCCGCGGCGCGGCCGTCGCGAACGGCCGTCCGCGCGGCGGCGTAGACCTGCGATCATTGACGAATGTAGTTTGGTCCAGTCGGCTCGCCGTTCCAGTTGACCCCTCGGGTAATACCCGCGTAAGTTGCGGCGACCGTCGCGTGAGCGGCCGGTGAGCTGGACCGTGGTCGGGGGCGGTTCCCCGGCGTGGGTTGGTTGGATGGAGCGCGTGGCGCAGGCGGCTCCCGCTGCGGCGGGAACCCGCGGGCGGTACGCCGAAGGTAGGAGGCCGAGCCGATCGATGCCGAGCGTCTACTGCACGCAGTGCGGTCACGCCAACCCGGATGATGCCCGCTTCTGCTCGAACTGCGGCACCCCGCTGACCCGGAGTTCGCCGTCGCCGCCACCGCACCGCGAGTCCCCCGGCGAGTCCACGTCCACGATCTCCATCGGCGGGTTCGAGGCCCTGGACACCGACGCCGGCGCCGAGGAGTCCCCCGGCCCCGACCAGACGGCCATGGAGGCGCTCCCCCCGGGGACCGCGCTGCTCGTGGTCAAGCGCGGCCCCAACGCCGGCAGCCGCTTCCTCCTCGACAAGGACCGCACCTCCGCGGGCCGGCACCCCGAGAGCGACATCTTCCTGGACGACGTCACCGTCTCCCGCCGCCACGCCGAGTTCTCCCGCCAGGGCCACGCGTTCTCCGTCCGCGACGTGGGGAGCCTCAACGGCCTCTACGTCAACCGGCAGCGGATCGACCAGGCCGCGCTGTCGGGCGGCGACGAGGTCCAGATCGGCAAGTTCCGGCTGGTGTTCCTGACCAACCCCGCGCACGGCTGACGCGGGCGGGAGGACGCGCGACGATGGGAGGGGCCGTGAACGCGCAGCCAGCCCGGTCCCCGATGACGATCGGGGACGTCCTCGGCCTGCTCAGGCCCGAGTTCCCCGACATCACCATCTCGAAGATCCGGTTCCTGGAGTCCGAGGGGCTCGTCGAGCCGGAGCGCAGCCCGGCCGGCTACCGCAAGTTCTGCCACGCCGACGTGGAGCGGCTCCGGTTCGTCCTCGCCGCCCAGCGCGACCACTACCTGCCGCTGCGCGTGATCCGGCAGCACCTGGAGGCGTGCGACCGCGGCGAGGACGTCCCGCCGCTCGGCGCGCCCGAAGCGCGCCGCCCCCGGACCCTCGTCGCCGCCGACACCACCGCCGAGGACCCCGCCGTCCGGCTGACGCGCCGCCAGCTCCTCGACGGCGCCGGCATCGACGAGGCCCTCCTCGCCAGGCTGGAGGAGTACGGGCTCGTCCGCAGGGCCGGCACGCACTACGAGGGCGACGCGCTGAACATCGCGCGGGCCGCCGCCGCGCTCGGCGAGTACGGGTTCGAGGTCCGGCACCTGCGCGCCGTCAAGGCCGCCGCCGACCGGCAGGCCGGCCTCATCGAGCAGATGGTCGCGCCGCAGCTGCGCCGCCGCAGCCGCGGCGCCCACGAGCAGGCCGCCGAGACCGCCCGGGAGATCGCCGCGCTGTCCGTCAAGCTCCACGCGGCACTGGTCTCGGCCGGCATCCGCGAAAGCCTGGACCGCTGATCATGTGGGCCGCGGAGCATTTTCCCGCACCCGCGGAATCACGAGCCGTCCGGACACGGGTGTACGTTGGCTACAGGGTTCGGTCACGAATCGATCCGCTGCACAAGGTGATCGAGACAGCGAGAACCAGCAGGGAGCCGCAGTGAAGCAGATGGAGGTCGTCGGCGTCCGGGTCGAGATGCCCTCCAATCAGCCGATCGTCCTGTTGAAGGAGACGGAGGGCGATCGCTACCTGCCCATCTGGATCGGGGCGGTCGAAGCGACCGCGATCGCCTTCGCCCAGCAGGGGGTGCTGCCGGCCCGCCCGCTCACCCACGACCTGTTCCGCGACGTCCTGGACGCCCTCAGCGTGCAGCTGCGCACCGTCAACATCACCGACCTGCGCGAGGGCATCTTCTTCGCCGACCTCATCTTCTCCAACGGCGTCGAGGTCAGCGCCCGCCCCTCCGACTCCATCGCCCTGGCCCTGCGGACCGGCGCCACGATCTTCGCCAGCGAGGACGTCCTCGAAGAGGCCGGCGTCGCCATCCCGGACGAGCAGGAGGACGAGGTCGAGAAGTTCCGCGAGTTCCTCGACACGATCTCCCCAGAGGACTTCGGCCGGGCTGGCTAGCTGTGTTTGCCCTGGGGGGCGACCCCCTGGAACCCCCCCGGTCCGCACGGCGCACCGTTTCACGATCCGCTGGCGCGTCTCGTGAAACGGCTGTGTCCCCCTGGGGGCGACCCCCTGGAACCCCCGGTCCGCACGGGGCGCCGTTTCCCGATCCGCTGGCGCGTCTCGTGAAACGGCGCCCCGTGCGGCGGTTCGTGCGACCTGCGCTCGCTGCACTCGCTCCGGCCGCACGAACCGTGGGTGATCATTGAGGTGGTGAGCTGGGATCGCCCAAGGGGCGACCGCTCCCTTCCCCGTTTCGGCGGCGGCCCGTGGTGTGGTCATTTGTGTGGGATGTCGGGGTCGCGTCTCGATGTGTGGTCGGGGCTGGGGAAGCTTGACCGAATGAACGTCGGGGTCATGCCTGAGCTGGGACTAGGACGGAGTGCGTGGGGAATGTCACTCTCGGGTGTATGTTCATACCGTGGCGCGATTGGTTGTGCATCGCCCTGGACCTGGCGGTTTTCCGTGGGGGAGCATCGGGGTAGGAGAGGTTTGGCGGCCAAGGTGCGCAGTTTGCCCACGTGAAGCCGGTTCATCCGGGCATGCGACGCGCCGACGGTGAACGTTGACCACACCCTGACCGGCACCTACCGTGCTGGTGGAACA
This sequence comes from Actinomadura sp. 7K534, assembly GCF_004348575.1. Taxonomy (NCBI): domain Bacteria; kingdom Bacillati; phylum Actinomycetota; class Actinomycetes; order Streptosporangiales; family Thermomonosporaceae; genus Actinomadura; species Actinomadura sp. 7K534. The sequence goes on along the minus strand of NZ_SMKB01000005.1, from coordinate 30,014 downwards.
CCCGTGGTGTAATTCGTCAAACCCCCTTGACGAACCGGCACGGGATGATAGAAGCCGGAGGTCCGCGTGGCGGTGAGCAGCGGCGAGGGCAAGGCGACCCCCGACAGGCACATGGCGTCCCGGCGTGCCGGAGAGCAGGGGCTGCTCTTCGACACGCAGGTGTCGGCGCCGCCGGAGGATGTCGGCTACCGCGGCCCGACGGCGTGCGCCGCCGCGGGGATCACCTACCGGCAGCTCGACTACTGGGCGCGCACCAAGCTGGTGGAGCCGAGCGTGCGCGCGGCGCACGGGTCGGGCAGCCAGCGGCTCTACAGTTTCCGCGACATCCTCGTCCTGAAGGTAGTGAAGCGGCTCCTGGACACCGGGGTTTCGCTGCAGCAGATCCGCACCGCCGTCACCCACCTGCGCGACCGCGGCGTCCAGGACCTCGCGCAGATAACCCTGATGAGCGACGGGGTCAGCGTCTACGAGTGCACCTCGGCCGACGAGGTCGTCGACCTCCTCCAGGGCGGGCAGGGCGTGTTCGGCATCGCGCTGGGACGGGTGTGGCAGGAGGTGGAGGGCAGCCTCGCGGAACTACCCGGTGAGCGCGCCGCCACCGGCGACGCCCCCGCCGAGCACCCCCACGACGAACTGGCCGGCCGGCGGCGCGCCCGCCGCACCGGCTGACCGGCCCTCAGAGCGCCTCACGGCGCTGCAGATAGGTGAACGCCGCCCAGCCGGGCAGCACCGGCAGCCACAACGTCAGAAGCCGGTAGAGCAGCACCGCGGACGTCGCGGTCTCCGCGGTCAGCCCCGAGATCGTCAGCGCCAGCGTCAGGGCGCCCTCCACGGCACCGAGGCCGCCGGGCGTGGGCGCCGCGGACCCGACCGCGTTCGCGGTGAGGAACACCACCACGACCGTCGTGAGCGGCAGCGATCCGCCGAACGCGCGGATCGAGGCGTCCAGGCAGATGACGAACCCCACCGTCAGTAGCAGCGTCCCGCCCATGCCCGTGAACAGCTTCTTCGGCGTCTGCAGGACGTCCACCAGCCGCGGCACCACCCCCGAGAACATGCTCTTCAACCGCGAGGCGACCACCCGGCGGACCCGCGGGACGGTCAGCGCCAGCCCCGCCAGCAACCCCAGCGACAGCACCACGATGACGATCGTGCGGGACGGCGCGAGATCCTGCGTCGCCTTCGTCGTCGACCCGGTCAGGAACCCGAACATGATCAGCAGCAGGACGTGCGTGACCAGCCCCACCAGCTGCGACGCGCCGACGCTCGCCACCGCCAGGCCGGGCCGCACGCCCGAGCGCTGCAGGTAGCGGGTGTTGACGGCGACGCCGCCGACCGCCGCCGGCGCCACCAGCTTCACGAACGACGCCGCGAGCTGGACGAGCACCGTCCGCCCCAGCGGGAGCCGCTCCGGCACGAACCCCATCAGCATGAACGCCGCCGCGAGGTAGGTGAGGGCCGCCCCGCCCAGCGCGGCGGCCGCCCAGTGCCAGGTCGCCGCGGACGCCATCGCCGCCAGGTCCAGGCTCGCCACCTGCGGGATCACGATGTAGGCCGCGATCGACAGCGCCACGATGCTGAAGATCGTCCGGGGCCGGAACCGCTCCAGCCGGAGCGGCGCGACCTCCGTCTCCGGCTTCAGCCGGACGATCTGCTCCCGGATGCCGGTCAGCAGCTCCCGGTCGCGGCGCAGCGCCGTGCGGGTCGCCCGGGACAGCGCCACCGGCTGCAGCAGCGGCACCGCGGCGGCCAGGGCCTCCCCGCCCAGCACCTCCGCGGCGGTGCGCACCGCGCGTTCCGCGCCCACCCGCAGCGCCAGCGTCGTCAGCAGCTGCGCCAGGTCCAGCCGCAGCGCCAGGTCGCCCACCGCCGTCTCCCCGGCCCGCAGGTCGGTGATGTAGGCGCGGCCGTCCGCGCCGACGGCGACCGCCCCGTCCTGCAGCCGCCGGTGCGCCAGCCGCCCGGCCTGCATGGCGCGGAACTGCCGCCACACGTCGGTCAGCAGCCCGTCGGTGATGTCCTCTTCGGGGACGTCCGCCAGCCGCCGTCCCGGCACGTGCTCGTACGCCAGCAGCGCCGCCTCCGTGCCGACCTCCGACGTGCCGACCAGGCGGGGCGTGCGGACGCCCGCCGCCGCCACCGCGTAGGCCATCAGCGACTCCTGCTCCAGGGACCGGCGCAGCGACCGCAGCGCCCGCCCGGTCGTGGTGGAGCGGAGCCGCAGCAGGCGCCAGACCCGGTACAGCAGGCCCGCCGTCTGCTGGTCGCGGTCCAGGACGCGCACTTCCAGGTCCCATTCGCCCGCGTCGCGGTCCGGGGCCGTGTCCCCGTCCGCGGGGCCCGCGGCGAGGACGACGCCGTACCGGCGGGTCTCCTCGCCGCTGTCGGGCGTGCCGTCCAGCCGGACGGCCCGCACCGGGCGCAGCCCGAGCCGCTCCAGCGCCGCGACGACCGCGGTGCCGGGGGGACGCGGGTTCGGCGTCCCGACCGCGTACAGGGTGCCGTGGCCGATGGCGCGGCCGAGGAAGTAGGTGGCCGCCAGCGCGGCGACCGAGGCGTAGGCGGCGGTGAGCCCGGTCAGCGCGGCCAGCCCGATCATCGTCCAGGTCGCGGCCTGCCACCGGATGCGCCCGGCCATCCCCACCGCGCTGACGAAGGCGATCACGGGCGCGATGTCGGTGTGTATGGGGGCCGTCTCCGTGCCGCCCCAGATCAGCGAGTCCAGGACGCCGCCGGGCGCCGCCCGCACCGACAGGTCGTCCAGCCCCACCGTGATCCCGAACGCGATCATGGCGGCCAGCAGCGCGATCGCGACGCGGGTGCCGTCCTTGTGGAACAGCCGCACGATCCCGAACGCGATCGGCACCGCCAGCACGCCGAAGCTGGACACGAGCGTGGCCAGCGACAGCAGCATCCGGGGCGCGTGCGCGGTGCCCTCCTGGATGTCGGCGTGCAGGCCGTGCGTCGTGCCCTGCGCGACCGACACCAGCAGCATCACCACCGCCAGCCCGGTCACCGACGCCGCGAACCTGATCGCGTCGGACGAGCGGCGGATCCGGTACGGCTGGGCGGGCTCGTCCACGGGCACGCCCGCGTCGGCGCCCTCCCGCGGGCGCACCGCCTTGTCGTGGGTCTGCGTCACGCGCTCCCGCCGCCCTGACCGTCCGTCATCGTGATCAGCGTCCCAGAACCGGCGGCGCGCAGTCGAGCGGTCGGCGCCCTCGCGAGCCTCGCGTCGGCACTGCGCGGCCCCGGTTCGTCCAGAGGTCCGCGGCCCGTCCCATCCCAGGTCAAACGTATATAGCCTACTCGCCGGTACCGCGCGGACGCGCGCCGGGGCCCGGGCGGTGCCGGTCCCTTCGACCGGATTTGGGTAGGGTTCGTGGTGGACATGCCGTCGACCCTGGGCGGGAGAGATCCCATGCCGCCAGCATGGGGCGCCGAAGGGGCAACCTCCCCGGAACCTCTCAGGCAAAAGGACCGCTCGGGCGAGGCACCTCTGGAAAGCAGGCGTCGATCCCCGCACCCGGGGAAGGGCGGCTCACCGAAGGGGAAACCCCGCCGCGCGGGTGAAGCTCTCAGGTGCCGATGACAGAGGGGGAGACCGGCCGCCGGGCCCGCGCCGGCGCCGGACCTGAGCGACCGCAGCAGCCAGGAGGCTCTCCATGACCGCCCAGTTCTTCGCCCCCGTGGCCTCGCCGCAGCATCCCCGCACCGCGTTCGCCGACCGGCACATCGGCCCGTCCCCGGACGAGCGGGACCGGATGCTCGCCGCCATCGGCTACTCCGACGCCGAGGCCCTGATCGACGCCGCGGTCCCCGCCGCCATCCGCACCTCCCGCCCCCTGGACCTGCCGCCCGCGCTGAGCGAGAGCGCCGCGCTCGACCGGCTGCGCGAACTCGCCGCCCGCAACACCGTGCTGACGTCGATGATCGGCCTCGGCTACCACGGGACGATCACCCCGGGCGTCATCATGCGCAACGTCCTGGAGAACCCCGGCTGGTACACCGCCTACACCCCCTACCAGCCCGAGATCTCCCAGGGGCGCCTCGAAGCCCTGCTCAACTTCCAGACCGTCGTCAGCGACCTGACCGGGCTGCCGGTCGCGAACGCGTCCATGCTGGACGAGGGGACCGCCGCCGCCGAGGCGATGGCCCTCGCCCACCGCGTCTCCAAGCGCAGGGATCCGGGGGCGTTCCTGGTCGACGCCGACGCCCTCCCGCAGACGATCGAGGTCGTGCGGACGCGGGCGGTCCCGCTCGGCATCGACGTCGTCACCGCCGACCTGTCCGGCGGGCTGCCGGACGGCGACTTCTTCGGCGTGCTCCTGCAGTACCCGGGCGCGTCCGGCGCCGTCCGCGACCTGGAGCCGGTCATCGCGCAGGCCCGCGAGCGCGGCGCCGCGGTCGTCGCCGCCGCCGACCTGCTCGCGCTGACGCTGCTGCGCCCGCCGGGCGAGTCCGGCGCCGACATCGCCGTGGGCTCGGCGCAGCGCCTCGGCGTCCCGTACGGGTTCGGCGGCCCCCACGCCGGCTACATGGCGGTCCGCGAGGGCATCCAGCGGCAGCTCCCCGGCCGCCTCGTCGGGGTGTCCGTCGACGCCGACGGCGCCACCGCCCACCGGCTGGCGCTGCAGACCCGCGAGCAGCACATCCGCCGCGAGAAGGCCACCAGTAACATCTGCACCGCGCAGGTCCTCCTCGCCGTGATGGCGAGCATGTACGCCGTCTACCACGGGCCGGAGGGCCTCGCCGCGATCGCCCAGCGGACGCACCGCCGAGCCGCCGAGATCGCCGCCGGGCTGCGCGCGGGCGGCGTGGAGATCGTCCACGACGCGTTCTTCGACACCGTCCTCGCCCGCGTCCCCGGCCGCGCCGCGGACGTCGTCGCCGCGGCCCGCGAGCGGGGGATCAACCTGCGCCGCGCCGACGCCGACCACGTCGGGATCGCCTGCGACGAGACGACCGTGCCCGCGCACGTCACCGCCGTCCTGGAGGCGTTCGGCGTCCCCGCGGAGGGCGCCGCCGCGGCCGCCGAGGCGATCCCGGACGGCCTGCGCCGCGAGAGCCCCTATCTGACCCACCCCGTCTTCCACGCGCACCGTTCCGAGACCGCGATGCTCCGCTACCTGCGCAAGCTGCAGGACAAGGACATCGCGCTCGACCGCTCCATGATCCCGCTCGGCTCCTGCACGATGAAGCTGAACGCGACCGCGGAGATGGAGCCGATCACCTGGCCGCAGTTCGCGGACCTCCACCCGTTCGCGCCCGTCGACCAGGCCGCCGGGTACGTCGAGCTGATCGGCGAGCTGGAGGACGCGCTCGCCGAGATCACCGGGTACGCCAAGGTGTCCGTCCAGCCGAACGCCGGCTCCCAGGGCGAGCTGGCCGGCCTGCTCGCCATCCGCGGCTACCACGCCTCCCGCGGCGAGGAGCACCGCGACGTCTGCCTGATCCCGTCGTCGGCGCACGGCACCAACGCGGCCAGCGCCGTCATGGCCGGGATGCGCGTCGTCGTCGTCAAGTGCGACGAGGGCGGCAACGTCGACCTGGACGACCTGCACGCGAAGATCGCCGAGCACGGCGAGCGGCTCTCGGCGATCATGGTGACGTACCCGTCCACGCACGGCGTCTTCGAGGAGACGATCACCGACGTCTGCGCCGCCGTGCACGACGCGGGCGGCCAGGTCTACGTGGACGGCGCGAACCTCAACGCCCTCGTCGGCCTCGCCCGCCCGGGCGAGTTCGGCTCCGACGTCTCGCACCTCAACCTGCACAAGACGTTCTGCATCCCGCACGGCGGCGGCGGACCCGGCGTCGGCCCCATCGGCGTCCGCGAGCACCTGGCCCCGTTCCTGCCGAACCATCCGCTCCGCGCGGAGGCCGGCCCCGAGACCGGCGTCGGCCCGATCTCCGCGGCCCCGTGGGGCTCCGCGGGCATCCTGCCGATCTCCTGGGCGTACATCGCGATGATGGGCCCGGACGGCCTGCGCGCCGCCACCGAGGGCGCCATCATCGGCGCCAACTACCTCGCCGCCCGGCTCGCCCCGCACTACCCGATCCTCTACACCGGCCGCAACGGCCTCGTCGCCCACGAGTGCATCGCCGACCTCCGCAGGATCACCAAGGAGACCGGCATCACGGCCGAGGACGTCGCCAAGCGGCTCATCGACTACGGCTTCCACGCCCCGACGCTCTCGTTCCCCGTCGCCGGCACGCTGATGATCGAGCCCACCGAGTCCGAGGACCTCGCCGAGCTCGACCGCTTCTGCGACGCCATGATCGAGATTCGCCGGGAGATCCGCCGCGTCGCCGAGGGCGCCTACGACGGCGAGGACAACCCGCTCAAGAACGCCCCGCACACCGCCGCCGCCCTCGTCTCCGACGACTGGAAGCACGCCTACAGCCGCGAGGAGGCCGCCTACCCCCTCCCCGCTCTGCGCGAGAACAAGTACTGGCCTCCGGTCCGCCGCATCGACCAGGCCTACGGCGACCGCAACCTGGTCTGCTCCTGCCCGCCCCCGGACGCCTACGAGGAGTAAGGACGCCCGCGTCCGCTTCCGGTGGCGCGGTCACGGGTCGTTCGGCCGGAGCGAGTGCAGCGAGCGCAGGCCGCACGACCCGCCGAGCCGGGCGACCGCAGCGACACCGCACACCCCGCACGGTCACAGCGACCGCAACGGTGGCGTGAGGATCGACCGGCTCGCGACGGGGGTTCCAGGGGGTCGCCCCCCTTGGGCAATGGGGTCGCCCCCCTGGGCAGTTTCATGATCTTGGTGGGGGTTTCTGGGTGTCGTCGCGAGACGCGGGGGTGCGGGCTCGCTAGGCTCTGGGCGGACCCCGACCTTCAGAGGGCGAGAGACCGATGAGCGAGTCACCGGAGCGCGTGTCCGACGACCCGGCGCAGGTGTGCGAGGAGGCCCGGAACCTCGCGGAGAACGGCGAGCCCGAGCGGGCGGCCGTGCTGTTCGAGGAGGTGCTCGCCCTCGGCGAGACGGACTGCAGGGCGCAGGCCGCCCTCGGTCTCGCGGTCGTCCTGGACGACTCCGGCGACGTGGAGCGGGCGCGCGAGGCGGACCGGACCGCGATCGCCACCGGGGACCCGGAGTACGGGCCGCGCGCCGCGTACCACCTGGCCCTCACGTACGAGCGGGCCGGCGAGCAGAGCCTGGCGGCTCCCGCGTGGCGGGTCGTGGTGGACTTCGGCAACGCCGCGTACCTCCCGCCCGCCCATCTCGCGCTCGCCCGGATCGCCGACGACGCCGGCGAGTTCGACACGGCGCGGGAGCACTGGGAGGCGGCGGTCGCGACCGGCGACCCCGAGTACGGGCCGCCCGCCGCGCACGACCTCGCGCAGCGGCTGCTGGAGCGCGGCGATCCCGCACGCGCGCAGCGGGTCCTGACCGCGGGGCTCAAGCTGATCGACCGGGCCGGCGCCCCGTACGCGTACGCGCGGCTCGCCGTCGCGCTCGGCATCTCCTACCTCGACCAGGCGATCGGCGCGTTCGGCACGGCGCTGGGGGAGGAGCCGCCCGACGCGGAGGTGGGGCCGCTGGCCACCGAGCTGCTCGCGCGGACGCTGCCGCTGCGGGGGCGCGCCGCCGAGGCGGGCGAGGCGTGGCGGCGCGGGCTCGCCGACCCCGGCATCGCGGGGCAGGTCCGGGCCCGGCTGCGCCGGGACTTCGGCGAGGACGGCGACCCCGACCTGTGGTGGGAGCCGGTCCTGGAGGAGGCCGCGGCGGACGGGACGCTCCCGGCGCTCACCGGCGAGGCGTTCGGCGCCCTCGACCACATGTACGCGCTGCTCGCCGTCCGGTACGCGGAGGACCCGGCCGAGCGGCGGCCGGGCGAGACGCACGAGGTGCTCGGCAAGGCTGTGCGGGTGCCGGACGGCTACCCGTGGGGGCCGCTGCTGCACGAGAGCTTCGCCGAGCGGCTCCGCCTCGCCATGGGCGGGCCCGGCGCCTGACCGCCCGGCGCCCGCCCGGCCGGTGCGCGTCAGTCGGCGATGTCGCGCTCGGCGATCACCTTGGTGATGCGGGCGCGGACGAGGTACTCGCTGGGGACGGCGTTGCGCGCCCCGAACTCCTCGGCCCGGCCGGCGCCCATGTAGCGCCCGCCGATGACGGTGGCCCAGCGGCGCATCTCGTCGAGGTCCTCGATGAGGGCGGCCTCGGCCTGGATCTGGACGTAGGAGAACGGCGGCTCCTGGTCGTCCACGCAGATCGACAGGCGCGGGTCGCGGGCGAGGGCGCGTCCCTTGACGGTCTCGCGGCCGGTGTTGAACAGCACGTCGTCCCCGTCGAGCACGAACCAGATCGGCGTGACGTGCGGGGAACCGTCCTTGCGGACGACGCCGGCCTTGCCGGTGCGGGTGCCCTCGGACACGAAGGCACGCCATTCGCTCTCGGTCATCTGCTCCATACCGGCAGTCTGCCTCACTGGTCGTTCCATGGTGGGGCTACGGTGAGCGGCATGGAGATCGTGACGGCGCACGGGCCCGCGGATGCGGTGCTGGACGAGGCCGCCGACCCGGCGTTCCTGCTGGTGCTGACGCACGGGTCGAACGGGGGAGTGGACGCGCCCGACCTGCTCGCCGTCCGGGAGACCGCGCTGGGCCTGGGCGGCTCCGTCGCGCGGGTGATGCAGCCGTTCCGGCTCGCCGGCCGCCGCGCGCCGGGACCGGCGGCGAAGCAGGACGAGGCGTGGCTGGAGATCGTCGGCCGGATCCGGGAGCGGGCGGGGGAAGTGCCGCTCGTCCAGGGCGGCCGGAGCAACGGCGCCCGTGTCGCGTGCCGGACGGCCCGGGCCGCCGGCGCGGTGGGCGTCCTGGCGCTGGCGTTCCCGCTGCACCCGCCGCGGAACCCGGCGAAGAGCCGGGCGGACGAGCTGCGTTCGGCGGGGGTGGAGGTGCTCGTGGTCAACGGGGACCGCGACCCGTTCGGCGTGCCGGACGCCGCGGACGCGGCGCACGTCGAGGTGCTGGCGGGGGAGCGGCACGATCTGAACCGGGACCCCGCCGCGGTCGGGAGGGCGGCGGAGCCGTGGCTGCGGAGGTGGGCGGCCCGTCCGGTGCGGACGGGCGGCCGGGAGTAGTGGGTTCGGTGGGTCTGCTCCGGGCCCGGTGCGGGCCCGGATGCGGCGGCTGGGCGGCCGTGCCCCCGAGGATGATCATCCGTTCGAACTAGTCCCCCGTGGAGACCGTTCAAGCGGCGGACGGAGCCTGCAGGTCCGTCGGCCGGTGCGGCGCGATGACTCCCCCGTCGGGCAGCAGCTCACCGGTGTCCTCGAAGAGCACGACGCCGTTGCACAGCAGGCTCCACCCCTGCTCGGGGTGCGAGGCCAGCGTCCGGGCGGCGTCGCGGTCGGGTGCGTGGTGCGAGGGACAGGGCGGCTGGTGCGGGCACATCGTGTGCCTCCGGTCTCGAACTGGTCGGTAGTGGTGCTTTCCTTTATTGACGCACCCAAGTGTGAAGCGGTTCGCCATCACCGGCCATAGCCCGTTGGGACGGTTGTCCGTTGGTCCCGAGGTACCGGAGACCTGTGACCCCGCTCACTCTGAGGTGCCAGGCATAGCGTCTCTCTCCGACGTAACGGACGAAGAACGACACGCCGACGGGAAGGGAAACCGCCACGATCTTCGGCAGGATGTGCCGGTGCCGGCCGGCCGTGGCGGCCTCCTCCCGGCGGACGAGCCGTCATCCGCCGGGACGAGGGCCCCGCCGCGCCGAGGCGGTCAGCGGACGCCGCCGATGACGAGGCCGAGGCCGGCGTCGAAGCGGGCGTCCCAGTCGACGGGGCGGTCCGCGCCGTCCTCGCGGGTGTCGCGGACCTCCAGCGCGGCGTGGCCGATGACGTAGCCGAGCAGGGTGTGCGCCGCGACCGCGGCCGTGTCGTCCGCGACGCCGCCGCGGCGGAGGACCTCCCGCAGCGACCCGACCGTGGTGCTGAGCGCGGCGGGGTTGCGGCGGGTGACGAGGAGGGGCAGCACGCCGGCGTGCGCCAGCAGCCGCGCGCGGTAATCGGCCGCCCAGGCGCGCAGAACGTCCCGCCAGTTCGCGGCCGTCACGCCGGCCGCCTCCGCGGGGCCGGAGGCGACGTGGATCACCAGCCCGTCGAGGAGCTGCTCCTTGCCGCGGGGGAGGTGGTGGTAGATCGCCATCGCCTCGACCTCGAGCGCGTCGCCGAGCCGGCGCATGGTGAGCCGGCCGAGGCCCTGGCCGTCGACGATCCGCAGGGCGGCCTCGATGATGCGCTCGGTGGACAGTGGCGTGCGGTGCTGCGCGTTGATGCTGGGCTGCCTGACCATGAGCATCGACCTTACTGCGTAAAGGGCCGAAGCCGGGTGTCCGGCGCCACGACACGCCCGTAGCCCGCGTACCCTGGCCTCGACCTGATGTTGGAGACCGCTGAGGGAGTACCACCATGCCGCTGGGCCGACGGGTGAGCAAGGACGTCGCGGAGCTGTACGAGGCCGACCGGCGGCTGGCGGACGAGTACGAGACGCGGCTGGCGGCGGCCGGCGAGGCGGAGCGGGTGCTGCGGGACGCCCAGGGGGAGGACGTGCCCGAGCCGGAACTGCGCGAGCTGACGCGCGAGTTCGACAAGGCGCTGACGTCGGTGCTGGCCGCGGCGGAGGCGGCCGAGCGGGTCGCGATGGGCCCGAAGACGTACGCGACCGACGCGCAGGACGCCAAGACCCGCCGGGCCGCGGAGATCAGCGCCCGCAAGGCCAAGGCGCGCCCGTCGGTGCGCCCGTGGACGGACGAGGTCGACCGGCTGCGCACGGCCCGCGAGGTGCACCGGTTCGGGTACCGGACCCGGCCGGGCGTGCTCGCGTGAGCCGCGGGGACGGGTGACGACACAGCGTCACCGGGTGGCACCGGCCACCGAACTCTGAGAGTCTGCCCTCTCGGGGAACGCCGGGGGAGCCCCGCGCCGCATGTCGCGACACCGCGACGGGCGCGGCCGCGTCCCGGCGGGGAGGGCACACGGTGCTCTGGACGCGGGGGGAAGTCACGTGGAGCGCACGCCACCGGACCGGTGCCGCGTTCTCGAGTGCTATCAGGACGGGGTGCGGGCGATCCGGTCGCTGGCGGAGCGGGCCGCCGACTGGGAGGCGCCGACGCCGTGCCCGGACTGGCGGCTGATCGACCTGGCCGGGCATCTGCGCTGCGTCGCGGAGAACTTCCTGGAGTACCTCCAGGACGCGCCCGACAGCAGGCTCGCCACCCTGTTCGCCCGGGACGCCGCGGCGGCCGTGCTGATCAGGCAGCAGGCACGGCAGAACGCGGCCGAGCTGGCGGTGCTGCCGCCCGAGCCGGGACCGGCCAGGATCATGGCGTTCGGGGTGTCGGCCGGGGCCTACGCCGACCTGATGCCCGACATGTGGGACCGGACGCACCTGATCTACCGGGGCACGAAGTACACCGTCGGCGACCACGCGGGCGCGGCCTGCGTGGAGTGGCACCTGCACGCCTGGGACATGGCGCGCGCCATGGGGGAGACGTACCAGCCGCGCGATCCGGACCTGCTGGTGTCGGCGTGGCACTGGGGCGTGCCGCACCTGCCGCTGACGCCGGGGGACGCGTGGGAGGCGGTGCTGCGGTCGTCGGGCCGGTCGCCCCGCTGGCCGGACCCCGCCGAGGGGCCCGGCCGGCCGCGCGGTCGGCGCGCGGGCAGGGCGGCGCAGGCGGCGCGGGGCGTCAGACGCCCGCCGGCCGCCCCGGGCGGGGCCGCAGGTAGACCAGCCAGGTGATGACGCAGCACACGACGTAGAAGGCGATGAAGGCCAGGTACGCGCCGTCGCCGGTCCCGTAGGCGAGGAACGACTGGCGGAAGGCGACGTTGACCAGCACGCCGCCGAACGCGCCGACGGCGCCCGCGATGCCGATGAGCGCGCCGGAGAGCCTGCGGGCCTCGTGCTCGGCGGCCTGCGGGTCGCCGCCGTCCGCGACGGCGCGCCCGGCCTTCGCGCGGAAGATCGCGGGGATCATCTTGTAGGTCGAGCCGTTGCCGGCGCCGCTGAAGGCGAACAGCAGGACGAAGCCGGTGAGGAACAGCGCCAGCGACCCCTGCAGCGAGGCGGTCAGCACCAGGCCCGCCGAGGCGGCCATCGCGACGAACGTCCAGAAGGTGACCGCGGCGCCGCCGAGCCGGTCGGCGAGCCATCCTCCGGCGGGGCGGGTGAGGGAGCCGAGCGCCGGGCCGAGGAACGTCAGGCCGGCGGCCTTGACCGGGGTGTCGAAGTCGGAGGCGAACTGCACCTGCAGGACCTGCCCGAACGCGAAGCCGAACCCGATGAACGACCCGAACGTGCCGATGTAGAGGACGGACATGATCCAGGTGTGGGCGTCCCGGCAGGCGTCGCGCATGGCCCGGCGGTCGTTGCGGGCCTGCGTGAGGTTGTCCATGTAGAGCGCGGAGGTGAGGGCGGCGAGGACGATGAGGGGGATGTAGACGCCGGCGACGAGCCCGGGGTGGTCCTTGCCCGCGGTGGCGAGGACCAGGAGCCCGACGATCTGGACGACGGCGACGCCGAGGTTGCCGCCGCCCGCGTTGATGCCGAGCGCCCGGCCCTTGAGCCGCTGCGGGTAGAACGCGTTGATGTTGGCCATCGAGGACGCGAAGTTCCCGCCGCCGACGCCGGCGGTGGCCGCCAGGATCAGCAGCGTGGTGTAGGAGACGCCGGGCCGGATGAGGAACGCGGCGGCGACGGCGGGCACGAGCAGCAGCGCCGCGCTGAACACCGTCCAGTTGCGTCCGCCGAACCGGGCGACGGCGAGGGTGTAGGGGATCCGCAGCGCGGAGCCGATGAGCGCCGGGACGGCGGTGAGGGTGAACTTGCCGGCCGGGTCGATGCCGTAGGCCGGTCCGAGGAACAGCACCAGCACCGACCACAGCGTCCACACCGAGAACCCGATGTGCTCGGCGAAGATCGAGAAGGCGAGGTTGCGGCGGGCGACGCGGGCGCCGCCGTCCGCCCAGAAGGCGGGGTCCTCGGGCCGCCAGTCGCCGATCCGGCGGCCCTTCGGCGGGCGGCCGCGGTCGCCGCGGGCGGCTGGGGTGGTGACGGTCATCGCTTCTCCCTTGGGTCGCTGAGCGGGCACGACCGTAGGAGCGCGGGGTTTCACCGCCGTGTGAACGGTCATACGGACCGGATAACTCCGCCGCACAGCGCCGCCCCGCCGGCTGTGAGGCGGGTTGGCCCGGGCGCGCCCGGGAAGGATGGAGACCGCGACGCGGCGGGGGGACTGGAGACGTGAACGATGGCGATGTGCGAGGTCTGCGGCAACGACTACGCGATGGCCTTCGAGGTGCACGCGCAGGGCGAGGTCCACACGTTCGACTCGTTCGAGTGCGCGATCACCCGGATGGCGCCGGTCTGCGAGCACTGCCAGTGCCGGATCATCGGGCACGGCGTGGACGTGGACGGCCACTTCTACTGCTGCGCGCACTGCGCCCGCGCCGCCGATCCGGAGCGCGGACGGCAGGCCAGGGACGCGGTGCTCGCCTGAGGGGCGCGGTACCGGCCTGAGTGAAGGAGCCGGAGCCGGGCCGGGACGTTCACCCGGCCCGGCGGAGGGGCGCCGCCCGCCCGGGCGGGCCGGTCAGCCGAGCGCGCCGCCGAAAGGCTGCTCGCGGCCGTCCTCCAGGTAGACGGCGCGGCCCGCGGCCATGGCCCGCAGGCTGGGGTCCATCCGGCGCGCCACGTGCGGGGGCGCCAGCTCGGGGATCTTCTCCGGGGCGACGAGGATGTGGTCGGACAGCTCCTCGGGCGGCAGCCGGATCCTGGCGATCTCCTCGCCGGTGATCGTGCCGCCGAACACGAACACGTTGACCGAGTCGACGCCGTCGGCGCGCGGGGAGCCCCAGTCGACGCAGGCGAGGCCGTCCAGCCGGGGAACGAGCCCGAGTTCCTCCATGCACTCGCGGACGCAGGCCGACAGGGGGGACTCGTCGGCCTCGATGACGCCGCCGGGAAGGTACCAGCCTTCGCTGTAGGTGGGCTTGACCAGCAGGACCCGCCCGAGGTCGTCCAGGAGGAGCGCCGCCGCGGCGCCGCGGGAGCGCGGCAGGGAGGCGTAGTAAGCAAGGTCGGGCATGTACCGAGGTTAGGCGTGATCATCGCGGTGCCGCCGGGGCGGGGCGGCGGCCGGGGCCGCTTCCGTGTGGAAGATCACCGCGCCGCCGTGAATCCGTTCGAGAACCGGGTGAACGGCGACGAAACGGCCATGACCGGGGTCGACAACGCTTGACACGAGCTCGTCAAGGCCGTCCGGCCCCGGGTGGACGCCCGCCGTGAAGCGCAATTAACGCCGGGGTCACACCGGGGACCCGCGCGCGAAACGGCGCACGCCGAGTCTCGGGCGCATGATGGGGACTCCTGCGCACTGCCCGTACTGCGCCCTGCAATGCGGCATGACCCTGACCCGGGACTCGACGGGCGCGGGCGGCACCGCGGTCCGGGTGACGCCGCGCGACGACGTGCCCGCCAACCGCGGCGGGCTGTGCCAGAAGGGCTGGACGGCCGCGGAACTGCTCACCGTCCCGGACCGGCTGACCACGCCCCTGATGCGCGCCCGCCGCGACGCGCCGCTGGAGCCCTGCACGTGGGACGAGGCGCTCGACCGCGTCACGGCGGAGGCCGCGCGGATGCGGGCGCTGCACGGCCCGGACGCCGTCGCGGTGTTCGGCGGCGGCGGGCTGACCAACGAGAAGGCGTACCAGCTCGGCAAGTTCGCCCGGATCGCGCTCGGCACCTCGCAGATCGACTACAACGGCCGGTTCTGCATGTCGTCGGCCGCGGCGGCGTCCGGCCGGGCGTTCGGCATGGACCGGGGGCTGCCCGGCCCGGTCACGGACCTGGCCGCGTCGGGCGCCGTGCTGCTCGCCGGGGGCAACGTCGCCGAGACGATGCCGCCGTTCATGCGGCACCTGACCGAGATGCGCGACGGCGGCGGCGCGCTCATCGTCGTGGACCCGCGCCGCACCGCCACGGCCCGCCGGGCCGACCTGCACCTGCAGCCCGCCCCCGGCACCGACATCGCCCTCGCCAACGGGCTGCTGCACCTGGTGATCGCGGAGGGCCTGGCCGACGAGGAGTACATCGCGGCCCGGACCACCGGGTTCGACGCCGTCCGGACGGTCGTGAACGGGTACTGGCCCGGCCGGGTCGAGCGCATCACCGGGGTGCCCGTCCCGCTGATGCGCGAGGCCGTCCGGCTGCTGGCCCGCGCGCCCCGCGCCCACGTCCTGACCGCGCGGGGCGCCGAGCAGCACGCCCGCGGCACCGACATGGCCGGCTCCTTCATCAACCTGGCGCTCGCGCTCGGGCTGCCCGGCCGCGCGGGCTCCGGCTACGGGTGCCTGACCGGGCAGGGCAACGGGCAGGGCGGCCGCGAGCACGGGCAGAAGGCCGACCAGCTTCCCGGCTACCGCCGGATCGACGACCCGGCGGCGCGCGCCCACGTCGCGGACGTGTGGGGCATCGACCCGGACGACCTGCCGGGGCCCGGGCGCTCGGCGTACGAGTTGCTGTCGGCGCTCGGCACCGAAGGGGGGCCGCGGGCGCTGCTGCTCTTCGGCTCCAACCCGGTGGTGTCGGCCCCGCGAGCCGCGGCCGTGCAGGACCGGCTCGACGCCCTCGACCTGCTGGTGGTGGCCGACTTCGTGCCCTCGGAGACCGCGCGGCGCGCCGACGTGGTGCTGCCGGCCGCGCAGTGGGCCGAGGAGTCCGGGACGATGACGAACCTGGAGGGGCGGGTCCTGCGGCGGCGCCGGGCCGTCCCGCCGCCGGACGGCGTCCGCACCGACCTGGAGATCATCGCCGCGCTCGCCGGCCGGCTCGGGGCGCCGGGGAAGTGGAGCACCGACCCGGCGGAGGTGTTCGGCGAGCTGCGCCGCGCCAGCGCGGGCGGCACCGCCGACTACTCCGGCATCACCTACGAGCGGATCGAGGCGGAGGGCGGGGTGTTCTGGCCCTGCCCCGCGGAGGACCACCCCGGCACCCCGCGGCCCTACCTCGACCGCTTCCCCACGCCGGACGGGCGCGCCCGGTTCGTCCCCGCCGAGCACCGCGGCGCCGCCGAGGACGTGGACGCCGACTACCCCGTCTACCTGACCACCGGGCGCGTCCTGGCGCAGTACCAGTCCGGCGCGCAGACCAGGCGCGTCGCGGCGCTCACCGAGGCCGCCCCGGAGCCGTTCGCCGAGCTGCATCCCGACCTCGCCGGGCGGCTCGGCATCGAGGACGGGGCCCGGGTCCGGGTGGCGAGCCGCCGCGGGGCCGTGACCGTCCGGGCGCGGCTCACCAGCGACATCCGGCACGACACGGTGTTCATCCCGTTCCACTGGGCGGGGGAGGGGCGCGCGAACCTGCTGACCAACCCCGCCCTGGACCCCGTGTCGCGGATGCCGGAGTTCAAGGTCTGCGCCGTCCGGCTGGAGCCCGACGTCCCCCCGGCGGCGTGAGCGCCTTTTAACACGCCGGTGACAATGGGGACCCAATCGCGAAACGGCTCCTGCCGAGGATCAATCCATGAACGCCGGGGCCGCGCGACGGAACCCACTGGCCACGACACTCGGTACCGCCGCCGGGCCGAGCCGCGGGGCGCCGGCGACCAGGACCCGCCAGGAGGTTGCCGCGCGATGACCACGACACCCGAAGCGACGATCACGAGGGGCACGGCCGCCCGGCCCGCGGCCGGGCCCGGGCTCCGCTGGTCCGACATCTGCTCCTACGCCGAGCTGACTCCCGAGCGAGGCGCGTGCGCGATGGTCGACGGGACGCAGGTGGCGGTCTTCCGCACCTTCGACGGCGCCGTGTACGCGCTGTCGAACCTGGACCCCTTCAGCGGCGCCCACGTGCTGTCGCGGGGGATCCTCGGCACCCGCGACGGCGCGCCGACCGTCGCGTCCCCCATGTACAAGCAGGTGTTCGACCTGCGGACCGGGGCGTGCCTGGACGATCCGAGGGTGGCCGTCCCGGCCTTCCCGGTCCGCCGCGCGGGCGACCGGGTGGAGGTGGCGCTCCCCGATGAGCACCGGCAATGAGCCGCTGGCCGGGTTCGCCGTCGGCGTGACCGCGGCCCGCCGCCACGAGGAGCTCGCCACGCTCCTGGAACGGCGCGGCGCCCGGGTCGTGCTCGCCCCCGCCATCCGCCTCGTCCCGCTCGCCGACGACGCCGAGCTGCTGGAGGCCACCCGGGCCTGCGCCGAAGGTCCCCTGGACCACGTCGTCGTCACCACCGGGATCGGTTTCCGCGCCTGGCTGGAGGCCGCCGACGGGTGGGGGATGCGCGACGCCGTCACCGCCCGGCTGGCCGAGACGGGGATCGTGGCGCGCGGCCCCAAGGCGCGCGGCGCGATCCGCTCGGCGGGCCTGCGGGAGAGCTGGTCGCCGGAGTCGGAGGAGTGCGCCGAGGTGATCCGGCACCTGCTGCGCGAGGACCTGGCCGGCGCGCGGATCGCCGTGCAGCTGTACGGGGACCGGGAGCCGGAGCTGACCGGGGCGCTGCGCGCCGCGGGCGCCGAGGTCATCGAGATCCCGGTGTACCGGTGGTCGCGGACCGAGGACCCCACGCCGCTGCGCCGGCTCGTCGGGCAGGCCGTGGCGGGCACGGTCGACGCGGTCACGTTCACCAGCGCCGCCGCGGTGGCCGCGACGCTCGCCGTCGCCGCGGAGGACGGGCTGGAGGAGCCGCTGCTGGACGCCATGCGCTCCCAGGTGGTGGCGGCGTGCGTCGGTCCCGTGACGGGGCGGGCGCTCACCGGGCGCGGCGTCCCGACCGTCCAGCCGGAGCGGGCCAGGCTCGGCGCGCTCGTGCGGACCCTGGTGTCGGAGCTGCCGCGCCGCCGGTCGCGGCGGCTGTCGGTGCGCGGGTTCTCGCTGGAGCTGCGCGGGCACGCCGTCGTGCTGGACGGGCAGCTCCGGCCGATCGCGCCCGCGCCGATGGCGATCCTGCGGGCGCTCGCGCGGCGTCCCGGGCACGTGGTGTCGCGGGCCGAGCTGTGCGGTGTGCTGCCGGGACGGCTCGTCCCCGGCGGCTCGGCGGCCAGGGACGGGTGGACGCGGGAGCGCCTGCGCGAGGCCCGGCCGCAGGCCGACGAGCACGCGGTGGAGATGGCCGTGGCGCGGCTGCGGCGCGGCCTGGGACGCCCCGGGATCGTGGAGACCGTCGTCAAGCGCGGCTACCGGCTGGCGTGCGACCCGCGCATGGCGGACCGGCTCGCGGCGGGCGCCGGTGGCTGACCGCACCGCCCGCCCGCCGATCCCCGGGCCGCCGGCGCCCGCGCTGCTGGCCGTCGCGCACGGCACCCGGGACCCGGCCGGGCCCGCCGCCGTCCGGGACCTGCTCGCCCTGGTCCGCGCGCTGCGGCCGGGCCTGCGGGTCGCCGAGTCCTACGGCGAGCTGTCCGCGCCGTCGCTGGAGGACGCGGCGGCCGGGCTGCGCGGCGGCCCGGTGGTCGTGGTGCCGCTGCTGCTGGCGCGCGGCTACCACGCGCTGATCGACGTCCCGGAACGGGCGGGGCGGCTGCTGCCGGGAGCGGTGACCGCCCGCCCGCTCGGCCCGGACGCCCTGCTCGCCGGCGCGCTCGCCGACCTCCTCACCGGCCCGCTCACCGGCCCGCCCGGCGCCGCCCCGGCGGCCGGGGCGGCGCCGTACCCCATGCTCCCGCTGCGCCGGACGGACACCGTGGTCCTCGGCGCGGCGGGGTCCGCCGACCCGGCGGGCATCGCCGACGTGCGAGCGGCGGCGCGGCTGCTCGCACGTCGGCTGCGCCGCCGCGTCCCGCACGGTTTCGTCGCCGCGGGCGGGCCGCCGCTGGACGAGGTCGTGGCCGGGCTGCGCCGCGCCGGCGCCGAACGCGTCGCCGTCGCGTCCTACCTGCTGGCCCCCGGCCGCTTCCACGACCGGATCGCGGCCTGCGGCGCCGACGCGGTCACCCCGCCGATCGGCGCGCACCCGGCCGCGGCCCGCCTCGTCCTGCGCCGCTACGACGAGGCCCGCGCGCGGCTGGCGGCCGCCGCCGCGGTGTCGTGACGGTGCCCTGACCCTCCCCCGGAATGCCGGAGAATGGGGCGTATGCTCCAACTGGAGGGGAGGCCCATGCCGGACGGGGAACCCGCCGTCGAGGTCGACGGCCTGAGCAAGAGGTTCGGCGACGTGGAGGCCGTGCGCGGTATCGAGTTCACCGTGCGCCCGGGGGAGGTCTTCGGTTTCCTCGGCCCGAACGGCGCGGGCAAGTCCACCACGATCAACATGCTCTGCACGCTGCTGCGGCCCAGCGGCGGCCGCGCGCTGGTGGCCGGGCACGACGTGGTCCGCGAGCGCGACGCCGTCCGCCGCAACATCGGCCTGGTGTTCCAGGACACCACCCTCGACGGCTACCTGTCGGGCGAGCAGAACCTGCGCTTCCACGCCGAGCTGTACGGGGTGCCGCGGCAGGCCGTGGGCGAGCGGATGCGGCAGGTGCTGGAGATGGTCGGGCTGTGGGACCGGCGCGGCGACCTGGTGCAGACCTACTCCGGCGGCATGAAGCGGCGCCTGGAGATCGCCCGGGGGCTCCTGCACTCCCCGCGCGTGCTGTTCCTGGACGAGCCGACCGTCGGCCTGGACCCGCAGACCCGCGCGTCGATCTGGGACTACATCCGCCAGCTCAAGGACGCCGAAGAGATCACGATCTTCATGACGACCCACTACATGGACGAGGCCGAGTTCTGCGAGCGGATCGCGATCATGGACTCGGGGACGATCGTCGCGCTGGACACCCCCGAGTCGCTCAAGGCCGGCATCGGCGAGGACCGGGTGCGCATCCGGACCTCCGACGACGACGCCGCGATCGCCGCGCTCGAGGAGCGGTTCGGCCTGGCGGCCGTGGTGTCCGAGGGCGCCGTGACGTTCTCGGTGGCGGCGGGTGAGGCGTTCGTCCCGCGGCTGTTCGCGGAGCTGGGCGTGCCGATCCGGTCGGTGAACGTGTCACGCCCGTCGCTGGACGACGTGTTCATGTCCTTCACCGGCACCACGATCCGCGACGCCGAGGCGGGGGCGGGCGACCGCAACCGCCTGACGATGCGCGCGATGAGGAGGTGACCGTGCCGGGTTCCTCCGCCGCGGGCCCCGGCGGGCGGGCCGCTCCGGTCGCGGGCATCGTCCGCGTCCGGGTGCCGGAGCCCGGCCTGCGGCAGGACCTGCGCGCCGTGAAGATCGTCCTGCACCGGGAGCTGCTGCGGTTCTGGCGCGACAAGCTGCGGATGGTCTCCGGGCTGGTGCAGCCGGTGCTGTGGCTGCTGGTCATGGGCACCGGCCTGTCCAACCTGATGGCCACCGGGGGAGCGGGCGGCGGCGTCGACCTGCGCACGTTCATCTTCCCCGGCGTGTGCGCGATGTCGGTGATGTTCACCGCGATGTTCTCGGCCGGGTCGATCGTGTGGGACCGCGAGTTCGGGTTCCTGCGCGAGATGCTCGTCGCGCCGGTGAGCCGCAGCTCCATCGTCATCGGCAAGTGCATCGGCGGCGCGCTCGTCGCGACGATGCAGGGCGCGGTGATCGTGGCGCTGGCGGGCCTCGCCGGGGTCCCCTACGACCCGGTGCTGCTGGCCCAGCTGATGGGGATGATGTTCCTCGGGGCGTTCGCGCTGACCGGCTTCGGCGTGATGATGGCGGCGCGGATCACGCAGATGCAGTCGTTCTTCGCGCTGATGCAGATGGCGATGCTGCCGATGATGTTCCTGTCGGGCGCCCTGTACCCGCTGAACGGCCTGCCGACGTGGCTGAGCATCCTCACCAAGCTGAACCCGCTCACCTACGCCGTGGACCCGATGCGCCGCGCGGTGTTCTCCCGCCTGGACCTGTCACCCGAGCTGCAGCGGACCTTCAGCTCGGGGGTGACGTGGA
Source organism: Actinomadura sp. 7K534 (assembly GCF_004348575.1). Taxonomy (NCBI): domain Bacteria; kingdom Bacillati; phylum Actinomycetota; class Actinomycetes; order Streptosporangiales; family Thermomonosporaceae; genus Actinomadura; species Actinomadura sp. 7K534. The sequence goes on along the minus strand of NZ_SMKB01000005.1, from coordinate 9,114 downwards.
ACGGGTGGCTCGTCCCGGTCTGGCTGGAGCTCGTCCTCGTCGCGGGCATCGGCGCCGGGCTGCTCGGGGTGGCGATCCTGCAGTTCCGCCACACGGACTGACCCGGCCCGCGGGGCGGTGCCCGGAAACGGCGGAGGGCCCGTCGAACCGGATCCGGTTCGACGGGCCCTCCGATCGTGCGGGCCGCGCGGGGGTCAGACGGCGAAGTCCAGCAGGGGGCGGGCGTTGCTGGGGTGCCGCAGCTTCGACAGCGACTCCTTCTCCAGCTGGCGGATGCGCTCGCGGGTCAGCCCGAGGGCCTTGCCGATCTCGTCGAGCGTGCGGGGCGTCCCGTCGTACAGCCCGAACCGCATCGCCATGATCTTGGCCTCGCGGGGGGACAGGATGTCCAGCGTCCGGCGCAGCTGGTCGGCCATCAGCTGCCGGTCGACCAGCTCGGACGCCTCGGGGCTGTCGGTGTCCTCGATGAGGTCGCCGATGCGGGTCTCGCCGTCCTCGCCGATGGTGGAGTCCAGGCTGATCGGCTGGCGGCTGGTGCGCAGCAGCTCGCGGATCTGCTCGGGGCTCTTGTCCAGCTCGGTGGCCAGCTCCTCCGGGGTGGGCTCGCGGCCGAGCCGCTGGTGCATGTCGCGCTCGACGCGGCTGAGCTTGCTCAGCATCTCCAGCACGTGGACGGGCAGCCGGATGGTGCGGGCCGAGTCGGCGAAGCCGCGCTGGATGGCCTGCCGGATCCACCACATCGCGTACGTGGAGAACTTGTAGCCCTTGGAGTAGTCGAACTTCTCGACCGCGCGGATCAGGCCGAGGTTGCCCTCCTGGACGACGTCCAGCAGGGACAGGCCGCGGTCGGAGTACTTCTTGGCGACCGACACCACGAGCCGGAGGTTGGCCTCCAGCATGTGCGCCTTGGCGCGCCGGCCGTCCGCGGCGACCCATTCCAGGTCGGCGCGCATGGCGGGGGAGTGGTCCCCGGTCTCCAGCTTGTGCTCGGCGTACAGGCCGGCCTCGATGCGCTTGGCGAGGTCGACCTCCTGCTCGGCGGTGAGCAGCTGGCGGCGCCCGATGGCCTTGAGGTAGGTGTGGACCGAGTCGCCCATCGTGGTCGACTGGTCGTCCAGGTCGGCGGCCTCGGGCTCGGCGGCCTCCACCTCGGTGACCTCGAATCCCTCGTCGGCGGCGGCGCGGGCGGTGCTCCCGGCCGCGTGTCCGCCGGCCGTCTTGCGGGAGGCGCGCTTGGCGGACGGCGCCGTGGCGGATTTCACACCGCCGGACTTGGCTGGACCGGACTTGGCGGCGCCGGACTTCACGGGGCCGGACTTCGCGGGGCCGGTTGCCGCCTGAGCGGTGTCTCCTCCGTCGTGGTCGGCGGCCGCGGCCATCTTGCGGACGGCGTCGGACTCGCCGGCGAGGTTGATGCCGGCCTCGGACAGCTCGCGCAGGATGGAGCGCCCCTGCGCCGGGCTGATGCCGGCGGTCTCGAAGGCCCCCCTCACTTCGTCGAGCGAGAGGCGCCCTTGGGCGCGGCCACGCTTGAGGAGGTCGTCGAGCGCGGGGCCCGCCGACTCCGTGAGCGGGGTCTCGACGGCGCTTCGCGGCATGGGGACACCCCTCTCCCTTCGGTGTGTGAGTGCGGCGCGGATTGTCGATACCTGGTGGCGCACGCACTTAACGGAACGTCGCACGGCCGGGTTCTTGTTCCCGGCGCCCTGGGGAGCGGCGCTCCGCGGGGGATCGCGGGGGAGCGATCCAAGACGCCGTGATACCCGCATACGGGCGTTCACACCGCCCGGTGCCCTACCGGACGGACCTTACTACGTAAAGGCCCGGGGCCGGTGTGATATCAGGATATAGAGGTAACGAGGCGCGCGCGGTCGGGCTTCCCAGACGGCAGCAGCGGAATGGCCTCTACCAGCTCCAGCTCGTGGGGCGCCGCGTACGCGGGCAGCGTCTCGCGGACGAGGGCCCGCAGCTCCCGCAGGGCGGGCGGAGCGGCCGCGCCGAGGGAGGGGACCACGACGGCGGTGACGCGCTCGCCCCATTCGGGGTCGGGACGCCCGACCACCACGACGTCGCGGACCGCCGGATGGCGGGACAGCGCCGCGGCGACCTCGCCCGCAACGACCTTCTCCCCGCCGGTGTTGATCACGTCGTCGACCCGGCCGCGGACGCGGAGCCGGCCGTCCTCCAGGGCTCCGAGGTCGCTGGTGACGAACCATTCACCGTCCATGGCGGCGGCGGTGTCGGCGGGCCGGAGCCGGTAGCCGGTGAACAGCGACGGGCCCGCCAGGCGGATCCGCCCGTCGTCCCCGACCGCGACGCGCATCCCGGGCAGCGGGGTCCCGTCGTAGACGCAGCCCCCGCTGGTCTCGCTCATCCCGTAGGTGGTGAAGACCCGGGCGCCGCGGGCGCGGGCCTCGGCGAGCAGCCCGGGCGCGGCGGCGGCGCCGCCGAGGACGATCGCGCCGGTGCGCGACAGGTCGGTCCCGGCGTCCAGCAGCCGGCGCAGCTGGGTCGGCACCAGCGAGACGTGGGCGCCGGCCGCCCGGGCCACGTCGGCGGGGTCGAAGCGCGGCGCGATGACGGGGTCGCTCCCGGCGACGAGGGAGCGGACGAGGACCTGGACGCCGGAGATGTGGCTGGTGGGGACGCAGCACAGCCACCGGTCGCCGGGCGCGGCCCCGATGCGGGCCAGGGTGCCGGCGGCGGAGTGCCGCAGCGCGTCGCCCGCCAGCTCGACGAACTTGGGCGCGCCCGTGGAGCCGGACGTGGCGATCAGCACGGCGGTGCCGTCCGCGACGGGCACGGTGCCGCCGCGGGGGGTGTGCGGGACGAGCCCGTCCGGCGTCTCGACCGCGTCGGGGGCCAGGGCGTCCAGGAGGCCGCGCAGCGCGGGCGCCGGCAGGCCGGGGGAGAGCGGGCAGATCGCCGGGCCGCCGTCGAGGGCGTCCGCGAGGGCGCGCAGCAGGCGGGGCCCGGATGGCAGAACGGCGGCGTGCAGCGGGCGATCCATGATCTCATCAGGGTAGACGACCCCGCTGAACGCGTTCGAATCCCGGGCGGGTTGAATGGGACCGCGGGCCGCGGACCTGCCGGCGCGGTCGCCCCCAGGGGAGAGGAAGACGTGGAGGAAATGGTCTCGGAGCTGTTCGACGCGGACGCGTGGAAAGAGGTCGAGGGGTTCGGTTTCACCGACATCACCTACCACCGGGCCTTGGACCAGGGCACGGTCCGGGTGGCGTTCAACCGCCCCGAGGTGCGCAACGCGTTCCGTCCCCACACGGTGGACGAGCTGTACCGGGCGCTGGACCACGCGCGGATGTCGAGCGACGTCGGCTGCGTGCTGCTGACGGGCAACGGGCCGTCGCCGAAGGACGGCGTCCGGTCGTTCTGCTCGGGCGGCGACCAGCGGATCCGCGGCAAGGACGGCTACCGGTACGCCGAGGGGGAGACCTCGGAGACGATCGACCCGGCGCGGGCGGGGCGGCTGCACATCCTGGAGGTCCAGCGGCTGATCCGGTTCATGGGCAAGGTCGTCATCTGCGTGGTGCCCGGCTGGGCCGCGGGCGGCGGGCACAGCCTGCACGTGGTGTGCGATCTCACCATCGCGAGCCGGGAGCACGCGCGGTTCAAGCAGACCGACGCGGACGTGGCGAGCTTCGACGGCGGTTTCGGATCGGCGTACCTGGCGCGGCAGGTCGGGCAGAAGTTCGCCCGCGAGATCTTCTTCCTGGGCGACGCCTACGACGCCGAGGCGGCGCACCGGATGGGCATGGTCAACGCCGTCGTCCCGCACGCCGAGCTGGAGGCGACGGCGCTGGAGTGGGCGCGCAAGGTCAACGGCAAGAGCCCGACGGCGCAGCGGATGCTGAAGTACGCCTTCAACCTGATCGACGACGGGCTGGTGGGGCAGCAGGTGTTCGCCGGGGAGGCGACGCGGCTGGCGTACGGGACCGACGAGGCCGCCGAGGGCCGGGACTCCTTCCTGGAGAAGCGCGATCCCGACTGGTCGCGCTACCCGTGGTACTACTAAATGTCCGAACGCGCGGTGTGATCCGGAATACCGTGATTCGGTGGCGCAGGTCAGGGGGTCGTGCGGGTGCGGGTCTTCTCCATCCCGATGCGGACGCGGTTCCGCGGTCTCACACGGCGGGAGGGCGTCCTGGTCCGCGGCCCCGCCGGATGGGGTGAGTTCTCGCCGTTCCCCGAGTACGGCCCTGCGGAGTGCGCCCGCTGGCTCGCCGCCGCCCGGGAGGCCGCCCATGACGGCTGGCCGGCGCCCGTCCGCGACACCGTCCCGGTGAACGTGACGATCCCGGCCGTCGGCCCGGAGCGGGCGTACGCGATGACGAAGGAGTCCGGCTGCCGCACCGCGAAGGTCAAGGTCGCCGAGCGCGGCCAGTCCGACGCCGACGACCTCGCGCGGGTGGAGGCCGTCCGCGACGCGATCGGCCCGGACGGGCAGGTGCGGGTGGACGTCAACGGCGGCTGGGACGTCGACCACGCGGCCCGGATGATCCGCACGCTGGACCGGTGGGAGCTGGAGTACGTCGAGCAGCCCTGCGCGACGCTGGAGGAGCTGGCGCTGGTGCGGCGGCGGGTGGACGTGCCGATCGCCGCGGACGAGTCGATCCGCCGCGCCGAGGACCCGCTGAAGGTGCGGGCGGCGGGCGCCGCGGACGTGGCGGTGCTGAAGGTGCAGCCGCTGGGCGGGGTCGCGGCGGCGCTGCGGGTCGCCGAGGCGTGCGGGCTGCCGGTGGTGGTGTCCAGCGCGGTGGAGACGTCGGTGGGGCTGGCGGCGGGCGTGGCGCTGGCCGCGGCGCTGCCGGAGCTGCCGTTCGCGTGCGGCCTGGGGACCCTGTCGCTGCTGAAGGGCGACGTCGCCGGTGATCCGCTGGCGCCGGTGGCGGGCGAGATCGCGGTGCGGCGCCCCGCGGTGGACGAGGAGGCGCTGCGCCGCTGGGAGGTGCCCGGCGACGCGCGGTGGCGCGGCCGGGTCGCGGGGGCGCAGCAGCACCTGGGCGGCCCCGAGGTGATCGGGGCGGCGCCGTGAACCCGGCGACCGCGCTGGCGACCGTCCTGGTGGACGAGCTGCAGCGCTGCGGGATGACCGACGCGGTGGTGGCGCCGGGGTCGCGGTCGGCGCCGCTGGCGCTGGCGCTGCACGCCGCCGCGGAGGCGGGGCGGGTCCGGCTGCACGTGCGGATCGACGAGCGGTCGGCGTCGTTCCTCGGGCTCGGCATCGCCAAGCGGTCGGGGCGGCCGGTGGCGCTGGTGTGCACGTCGGGGACGGCGGCGGCGAACTTCCACCCCGCGGTGATCGAGGCCCACGAGTCGGGGGTGCCGCTGATCGTCATCACGGCGGACCGCCCGCCGGAGCTGCGCGACACCGGCGCGAACCAGACGGTCGACCAGGTGAAGCTGTACGGGACGGCGGCGCGGTGGTCCACCGAGATCGGGGTGCCGGAGAACCGTCCCGGGATGGTGGCGTACTGGCGGTCGCTGGTGAGCCGGGCGTGGGGGCTGGCGCAGGCGCCGTCGCCGGGTCCGGTGCATCTGAACGCGGCGTTCCGGGAGCCGCTGATCCCCGACGGCGACGAGTCGTGGTGCGAGCCGCTCGACGGCGACGCGACGGGCGCGTGGACGAAGGTGCGGCCGGCGACGCCGGGGTCGGTGCTGCACGTGCCGCCGACGCGGCGGGGCGTGCTGGTGGTGGGGGACGGAGCGTCCAACGTCAAGCGGTACGTGGCGGCGGCGTCGATGGCGGGCTGGCCCGTGCTGGCCGAGCCGCAGGGCAACGCCCGCTACGGCGATCACGCGCTGACGGCGCACCATTTCCTGCTGGGCGTGCCGGAGTTCGTGGAGCGGCACCGTCCGGAGGTGGTGGTGACGCTGGGCAAGCCGGGCCTGTCGCGTCCGCTGCTGTCGCTGCTGCGCCGCGCGGAGGAGCACATCGTCCTGGCGCCGGACCTGGCGCACTGGCCCGATCCGGTGCGGTCGGCGACGCAGGTGGCGCCGGAGGTGGAGATCCCGGTGGTGTCGGGCGACGACGCATGGCTGCGGTCGTGGCGCGACGCGGACCGGGCCGCGGCGGCGGCGGTCGACGAGGTGCTGGACGCGGTGCCGGAGGTGAGCGAGCCGCGGCTGGCGCGCGACCTGGTGGCGGCGCTGCCGGGCGGGTCGCTGCTGCTGGCGGCCGCGAGCATGCCGATCCGCGACCTGGACCAGGTGATGCGGCCGCGGCGCGGCATCCGAATCATGGCGAACCGGGGCGCGAGCGGGATCGACGGCCTGGTGTCGACGGCGATGGGCGCGGCGCTGGCGCACAGCGGCCGCGCGTTCGCGCTGCTGGGCGACCTGGCGTTCCTGCACGACCAGAACGGGCTGATCCTCGGCCCGCGGGACCGCCGGCCGGATCTGACGATCATCGTGGTGAACAACCGCGGGGGCGGGATCTTCTCACTGCTGCCGCAGGCGGCGCTGGCGGATCCGTTCGAGCGGGTCTTCGGCACGCCCCACGAGGTGGATCTGGAGTCGCTGGCCGCCGCGCACGGCGTGCCGTACCGGCGGCTGGAGGCCGCGGCGGACGTGCCGAAGGCGCTGGTGGGGGAGGGGCTGCGGATCGTGGAGGCCCGCACCGAGCGGGAGGCGAACGCGGTGCTGCACGCGGAGATGCGCAAGGCCGCCCAGGCCGCCGTCCGCACCGTCCTGTCCTGACCGGGCCCGGCCCGCGCCGGGCTCCTCTCCTTGATTTAGCTTTCAATTTACAACGTAAAGGCGCCGGGCGGTGTGTCTCCCTCACATCATCTACAAACCAAGAACAGCAACTTACGGAAGCAGGTGTCTGTCGTAGGCCGTGGCCACTGCGGCGGCTCGGTCGCTGACGTCGAGCTTGGCGTAGATGTGGGTGAGGTGGGTCTTGACGGTGGCCTCGCTGATGAACAGTTCGCGGGCGATCTCGCGGTTGCTCGTACCGCGGGCGACCAGGCGCAGCACCTCCAGTTCCCGGGTGCTCAGGTTGCTGCTGCGGGGTTCGCGTACGCGGGAGACGAGCCGCGACGCGATGGCCGGTGACAGGACGGAGCGGCCCTGCGCGGCGGCGCGGACGGCGTCGAACAGGTCGTCGCGGGGCGCGTCCTTGAGGAGGTAGCCGGTGGCGCCGGCCTCGATCGCGGGGATCGTGTCGGTGTCGGTGTCGTAGGTGGTGAGGACGAGGACCCGGCAGGGGAGGCCCCGGCGGCTGATCTCGGTGATGGCCTCGACGCCGTCTCCGCCGGGCATGCGGAGGTCCATGAGGACGACGTCGGGGCGCAGTTCCTCCGCGAGGGCTACGGCTTGGCGGCCGTCCGCGGCCTCGCCGAGGACCTCGAAGCCTCCGGCGGCGGAGAACATGCCGCGGAGGCCGTCCCGGACGACGGGGTGGTCGTCGACGATCAGCAGGGTGATGTCAGGCATGGCGCGTCAACGGTACTGGCGGATCAGCGGTACGCGGGCGGAGACGGCGGTGCCGCGGCCGGGTTCGGATTCGATCTCCAGGGTGCCGGCGACGCGTTCGGCGCGTTCGCGCATGGCGGTGAGGCCGAAGCCGGAGGAGGGCCGGGTGAAGCCGCGTCCGTCGTCGCGGATGTCCAGGGTGACCTCGTCGTCCATGTAGGACAGGGTCACGCCGATGCGGTCGGCGCGGGCGTGGCGTTCGGCGTTGGTGACGGCCTCCTGGGCGATGCGCAGGAGGGTGGCTTCGAGTTCGCCGTGGAGGGGCTCGGCGGTTCCGGTGACGGTGAGGTGGGCCCTGCCGTCGGTGATCTTCTTGAGGGCTTCGGGGAGCATGTCGTGCTCCAGGTGGGTGGGGGCGAGGTCCTGGACGGAGCGGCGGGCTTCGCGGAGGCTCTCGCGGGCGAGGGCCGTGGCGCGGCGGACGTGTTCGCTGTCCTCGGCGGCCTGGAGCTGGGTGATGATGCCGGTGAGGCCTTGGGCGATGGTGTCGTGGATCTCGGCGGCGAGGCGGCGGCGTTCGTCGCTGATGCCGGCCTCCCGCGCTTGGACGAGGAGCTGGGCCTGGAGGCCGGCGTTCTCGGCGAGGGCCTGTTCGAGGCGGGCGTTGGTGCGTTCGAGCTCGTCGATGGTCTCGGCTTGGACGAGGCTCTGCTTCTCCTCTCGTTCGGCCATGCGGCCGAAGATGAGGATGAGCCCGCAGTTGAGGGCGAAGAGGCCGCCGAGGGCTGCGGCCTCGGTGGGGTCGTCGGGTGGGAGGCCGCCTGCCTGGGCGCCGGCCATGGTGACCGCCGTGATGAGCAGTCCGGCCATGGCCCAGCGGCGGGTGAGGTAGTGCTGGGCGTCGAAGTAGCCGATGACGGCGTAGATGCAGAAGAAGGGGTTGAGCCAGGAGAGGGTGAAGGCCAGGCCGGTGCGGGTCCAGTAGTAGACGTGGCCGGGGATCTTCTCGGTGAGGTGGAGGGTCTGGAGGGCGAGGGCGGTGATGAGGAGGGTCGCGGCGGCCCGCTCCTGCGCGGGCGTCATGACGAGTTCCCGGATGAGCAGGGCCAGGAAGGTGCCGAGGGCCAGCAGGCCGAAGGGTCCCCAGCGGTAGAACCGTTCCCACTGCTCCTGGATGGTCGCCATGGATGCAGTGTGTCCTATTCCTGTGTGCGTCCTATTCCCAGCGGAACCAGCGGACGGCGGCGGCGATGAGGAGGGCGGTCCAGGCGGCGGGGACGCCGAGGTCGCTCCATGCGGGCCAGCCGCCTTGGGCGGCCTGGTCGAGCGCCTGGGCGGCGGCGCCGAACGGGAAGTATCCGACGATGTGCTGGAGGAGTTCGGGCATGGCCTGGACGGGGACCCAGACGCCGGCGAGGAACATCGTCGGGAAGAAGACGATCGTGCCGGCGACGTTGGTGGCCTTGGCGGTGGGGGTGATCGCGGTGATCGCGGAGCCGAGTGCGAGGGCGCTGAGGGCGCCGAGCAGGAGGGCGAGGAGGTAGCCGGGAACGTGGCCGGGCAGCGCCACGTCGAACGCGACCCGGCCGACGGTGACCGCCAGCAGCGCCGACACCAGGGAGGCCGCGAAGTGCAGGACGATCTGCGCCGCCAGCAGCGAGGCGGGCCGTACGGGAGTGGTGG
>NZ_SMKB01000059.1:0-34508 GCF_004348575.1 Actinomadura sp. 7K534 | reverse complement strand
TCGTCACCGCGCCCACCTCCCCCGGCGGCCCCCCGGGGGCCTGAGGGCCGCTCACAGGGGCGGGCGGCGCGCCTCCCACGGCGTGCTGAGCACGACCGTCGTCCGCGTCGCGACGTTCGCCGCGGCGCGGATGCTCTGCAGCAGCTCCTCCAGCTCGTTCGGCGACCCGACGCGGACCTTGAGGATGTAGCTCTCCTCCCCCGCCACCGAATGGCACGCCTCGATCGCCTGGAGGTGCGCGAGCCGCTCGGGCGCGTCGTCGGGCGCGGCCGGGTCGATCGGCTTGATCGACACGAACGCGGTCAGCGGCAGCCCGATCTGCCGGCTGTCCAGCTGGGCCGCGAACCCCAGGATGACGCCGCGCTTCTGCAGCCGCCGGACGCGCTGGTGCACCGCCGACACCGAGAGGCCGGTCTCCTTGGCGAGGTCGGTGAAACTCATCCGCCCGTCGTCGGCCAGCAGCGCCATGATCTGACGATCGATGTCCTCCACGCGGGAAATCTAGCGTGCCCGGGCCCGTGCACGGGCCCGATTCGCCCGGCATCCGCCGCCCGCGGCCGGTGCGCTCAGCGGCGGGCCGGGCGCAGCGGGCCGCAGCTGCCGCGCACGACCAGCTCGGTCGGCAGCAGCACGGGCCCGCCCCGGCCCCGGCGGGCGGGCTCGCGCAGCAGCATCTCGCACGCGCGGTAGCCGATGTCGCGGCCGGGGCGCGCGACGGCGGTGAGCGGCGGGTCGCACAGCTCCGCCCACGCGACGTCGTCGACCATCGCGATCGACACGTCCGCGGGGACCCGCAGGTCCAGCTCGCGGGCCACCAGCACCGCGGCCTCGCCGAGCCGGTGCCCGGCGGCGAGGACGGCGGTGACGTCGTCGCGGCGCTGCAGCAGCCCGGCGGCGGCCGCGTAGGCGGCGTCGCCGGCCGGGCGGGCCCCGACGACCAGGTCCTCCTCCACCGGCACGCCGAGCTGGGCGAGGGTGTCGCGGAACGCGCCCTCATGCACGCGCGACGGGCTGCGCGGGGCCTCGCCGAGGAACCCGATGCGGCGGTGCCCGAGCCCGGCGAGGTACTCGGTGAGGGACCGCACGCCGCCGGCGTCGTCTGCCAGCACGGCCGGGATCTCCGGCAGGCCGGGCAGCGCGCGGCCGGCGAAGACGACGCTGGAGCACACCCGGGCGGCGCCGCGCCAGTCGGCCTCGGTGCCGGCGGGCTGGGCGATGACGCCGTCGACGCGCTGCTCGACGAGCCGCTCGACGATCTCGGCCTCGCGGGTCGGGTCGCCGTGCGCGGCGTCCACGATGACGTGCTCGCCGAGCGTGCGGGCGCAGGCGAGGACGCCCGCGACGAGCTCGGCGCAGAACGGGTCGGTCACGTCGGGGACGACCAGGCCGATGCCGCCGCTGCGCCGCAGCTTGAGGCCGCGGCCGAGGGCGCTCGGCCGGTAGTCCAGCTCGCGGGCCGCGGCCAGAACCCGCTCGCGGGTGGCGGCGCCGACCGAGCCGGTGCCGGAGAACACCCGCGACACCGTGGCGATGCCGACGCCCGCCGACGCCGCCACGTCCTTGATCGTCGCCGGCCTGCGCGGTGCCATGGACCGACCGCCCCCCTCCGCCCGTTTTCGATCACCTTCTCACAACACTCCCTCCCATGGAAACGTTTCCATGATGTTTACTCCAAAAAGTGCAATGAACACCCTGCTCGGCGGGGCTAATTGGAAACGTTTCCATGGAGGGTTCGGATGGCGAAGATCGTGCTGGACCGGGTCGACAAGGTCTACTCCGGCGGCGTCAAGGCCGTGGACGGCCTCGACCTGGAGATCCGCGACGGCGAGTTCATGGTCCTGGTCGGCCCGTCCGGCTGCGGCAAGTCGACCGCGCTGCGGATGATCGCGGGCCTGGAGGAGATCACCGGCGGGAAGATCTCGATCGGCGACCGGATCGTCAACGACCTCGCGCCCAAGGACCGCGACATCGCGATGGTCTTCCAGAACTACGCGCTCTACCCGCACATGACCGTCGAGCAGAACCTGGCGTTCGGCCTCAAGCTGCGCGGCACGCCGAAGGCGGAGATCAAGCAGAAGGTCCGCGAGGCCGCCAAGATGCTGGGGCTGGAGCAGTACCTCTCCCGCAAGCCGGCCGCGCTGTCGGGCGGCCAGCGGCAGCGGGTCGCGATGGGCCGCGCGATCGTCCGCCAGCCGCAGGCGTTCCTCATGGACGAGCCGCTGTCCAACCTGGACGCCAAGCTCCGCGTGTCCATGCGCGCCTCCCTCAGCCAGCTGCACGAGCGCCTCGGCGTCACCACCGTGTACGTCACCCACGACCAGGTGGAGGCCATGACGCTCGGCTCGCGCGTCTGCGTGCTGCGCGACGGCCAGCTGCAGCAGGTCGACACCCCGCAGCGGCTGTTCGACAACCCGGTCAACCTGTTCGTGGCCGGGTTCATCGGCTCCCCCGCGATGAACTTCGTCTCCGCCCAGCTCAGCGCCGGCGACGGCGGCGCCCAGGTCTCCTTCGCCGGGTACACGCTCCCGGTCCCCGCCGCGGTCATCGACGACCGCCCGGGCCTGCGGGACTACCTCGGCGGGAACGTCGTCCTCGGCATCCGCCCGTCGGACTTCGAGGACGCCGCGCACGCCAAGCCCGAGTGGGCGCCGATGTCGGTGCGCAGCAGCGTCACCGAGGAGCTCGGCAGCGAGATCAACGTCATCTTCACCATCGACGCCCCGCCGGTCGAGCACAAGGACACCGCCGACCTGGCCTCCGACGCCACCGAGGGCGAGGAGGACATGGCGATCCCCCTGGTCGACAACAAGGCGCTGTGGACGGCCCGGGTCAACTCCCGCTCGCACGTGCGCCCGAACCAGCACGTGGACCTCGCCGTCGACACCCGGCGGCTGCACTTCTTCGACCCGACCAGCGGCCTCGCCATCGGGCACCCCGGCGCACGGCAGCACGCCGCCGCGGCGTCCCTGGACAAGACCTCCTGACCCGGCCCGGCGGACGGCGGAGCCCCGCGGCCCTTCCCGGGCCGCGGGGCTCCGCCGCGCTCACGTCACCGGCGCGGTCGCTTCACCGGCGCGGTCACTTCACCGATCCCGCGAGGACGCCCTGCACGAAGTACCGCTGGAAGGCGAAGAACACCGCCAGCGGGACGATCAGCGACAGGAACGCGCCGGGCGCGAGGATGTCGATGTTGCCGGTGAACTGCCGCATCTGCGACTGCAGCCACTTGGTCATCGGCTGCGCCTCGGTGTCGGCGAACACCAGCGCGACCAGCAGGTCGTTCCACACCCACAGGAACTGGAAGATGCCGAGCGAGGCGATCGCCGGGCCGCCCAGCGGGAAGATCACCCGCCGGAAGATCGTCCACTCCGAGCCGCCGTCCATCCGCGCGGCCTCCAGCAGGTCCCGGGGGATCGCCGCGAAGAAGTTGCGGAGCAGGAAGATCGCGAACGGGAGCCCGAAGGCGACGTGGAACAGCACCACGCCGGTGACGGACCCGAACATCTGCCAGCCGCCGAACTGGATGTTGCCGTACAGCTTGGCGACCGGGATCAGCGCGACCTGGACCGGCACCACCAGCAGCGCCACCACCAGCAGGAACAGCCAGTCCCGGCCGGGGAACTCCAGCCACGCGAACGCGTAGGCGGCCAGCGAGGCGATCGCGACGACCAGCAGCGTCGCCGGGACCGTGATCAGCACGGTGTTCCAGAACGAGTCGACGAAGTCGGGCTTGTCGAGCAGCGCGGAGTAGGACTCCAGGGTGAGCTGCGTCGGCTCGGTGAACACGTTCCACCAGCCGCTGGCCGCGTTGTCCTCGTTGGAGCGCAGCGACGCCACCAGCAGCCCGAACGTCGGCACCAGCCAGAACAGCGCGATCAGGACCAGCACGGCCTGCGCGGCCCCGCCGCCGATCCTGCCGACGACGCGGGCGGCCACGCCGCGGCGCGGCGACCCGGCCGCGCCGTTCCCGCCCGCCGCGGTCCCGCCCGCCGCGGCCTCGCCGGCCGGGCCGTCCGGCCGGTCCGGGTTCTTGGCGGCCTTCTCCCCGGTGCTCATGTGCGCTCCTGCCGGATTCGCCGGATGTTGAACAGCATGGCGGGCGCGACGAGCACGAACAGCAGCACGGCGATCGCGCTGCCGGCCCCCTGGTCGTTCCCGCCGCCGAACGCCTCGGTCCACATCTCCAGCGCGAGCACGCTGGCGTTCGGATCGCCGCCGCCGATGATGTACACCAGGTCGAACACCTTCAGCACGTTGATGGTGAGGGTGACCGCCACCACCATCAGGACCGGCGCGAGCAGCGGGATCGTCACCCGCCGGAACACCTGCCACTCGGTGGCCCCGTCCACGCGCGCCGCCTCGAGGGCGTCGCGGGGGATCGCGGCGAGCCCGGCGGCGATCAGGACCATCGCGAAGCCGGACCACACCCACAGGTACGACCCGATGATCGCGGGGGTGATGAGCGTGCTGCCGAGCCACTCCGCGCCCCGGTAGGGGGTGGTGAAGTTGTCGGCCGGCAGCCGGATCGTGTACGCCCCGTCGGGCACGTCCGCCATCGTGAACGTGCCGTCGGCGTTCGTGGTGGCGGTCGCGACGACCTCGCCGCCGCGCACCGCCTCGACCTTGACGCCGGGCAGCCCGGTCTCGCCCGCGTTGGGGACGTTCGGCTCACCGCCGCCGCCCCGGGTGAAGTCGAACCAGACCGTCCCGGTGACCTGCCCCGCCTGCGCGGGCGGCGGCTGCGCGGCCGGTTCGGCGTCCTGCGGCACGTACTCCGGCTTGACCTTCACCAGCGGCATGAGCACGCTCTGCCCGCCCGAGTGGGTGCCGGTCGTGGCCACGCCGCCGGCGTCCTCGCGCAGCGGCTGGTCGCCGCCGCCGCGGGGGCCGGCGCCCGGGTAGCCGGTGTCCTGCGCGAACGTGTCGTGGATCGCGACCATTGCCGCGTTCGCCACGCCCTTGTCGGGGTCCTGCTGGTACACCAGCCGGAAGATCACGCCGGACGCCAGGAACGAGATCGCCATCGGCATGAACACCACGAGCTTGAACGCCGTCGCCCACCGGATCCGCTCGGTGAGGACGGCGAAGAACAGGCCGACGATGGTGACCAAGCTCGGGGCCACCACGACCCAGATGGCGGTGTTGCGCACCGCGATGAGGTTCTCGCGCCCCTGGAAGACACCGGTGTAGTTGTCCACGCCGGCGAACGCGTCGCCGGTGGCGTCGAAGAAGCTGCGGATCACCGAATAGACGATCGGGTACACCACGAGGAACCCGAGCAGCGCCAGCGCCGGCAGCAGGAACAGCAGGGCCAGCCACGAGGGCGGGGTCAGCCGCTCGCGCGACCGGCGCTTGCGGGGCGGGTCGGGGGCGGGTTCGGCGACGGCGGCGGCGCCGCCGGCCGTGGCGGCCGGCGGCACCCCGTCTTTCGGAGCCTTCATCCAGGTTCCCTACTTGTTCCCTACTTGTACGCCTCGGCTGCCTCGGCCTCCAGTTTCTTCTGGATGCCCGCCACGTCGTCGGGCTTCTGCACGAAGGTGCGCAGCGCCTCCCACATGCCGTCGCCGGGCGTCGCGCCGAAGGCGGCGGGCGTCAGGTCGGACATGTCGTAGCGGGCGGCGTCGCCGGCCTGCTGCAGCTGGCCGATCAGCTCCTTGGCGACCGGGTCGGCGTAGGCGTCCGGCGGGACGTTCTTGTTCGGGGTCAGGTAGCCGCCGAGCCCGGCCCAGACCTTGCCCGCCTCGGGGGAGGCGAGGAACTTCATGAGCTCCTGGGCGCCCTCGCCGTCCTTCAGCGCGACGGCGACGTCGCCGCCGAGGATCGCGGGCGCGGTGTCGCCGGTCTTGGGGAAGGCGAAGACCTTGGCGTCGGTGCCCACCTTGGCGTTGGTGGTGGCGATGTTGGCGGCGGCGAAGTCGCCGCCGTAGACCATGGCGGCCTTCTCCTGCCCGAACGCCTGGGTGACCGACTCGTCGAACTTGGTCTTGGTCGCGGTCGCGACGCCGCCGTTGAGGAAGTCGGGCTTGCCCCAGATCTCGGCGAGGGTCTCCAGCGCCTTCTTGACCGTCGGGTCGGTCCACTTGATCTCGTGCTCGGCCAGCTTGTCGTAGTTCTCCGGCCCGGCCTGCGAGAGGTAGACGTTCTCGAACCAGTCGGTCAGCGTCCAGGAGTCGTCCGGCCCGGCGGCCAGCGTGAACGGCGTGGTGCCGGCCTCCTGCAGGGTGCCGGCCGCGGTGACCAGCTCCTGCCAGGTCGTCGGGGGCTGGACGCCGGCGTCCGAGAACGCCTGCGGGCGGTACCACAGGATCGACTTGTACGCGGCCTTGATCATCACGCCGTAGGTCTTGTCGCCGGAGGAGCCGAGCTCCTTCCAGTACGGCGAGAAGTTCTTGTCGACCTCCGACACCACGTCCGGGCTGAGGGGCTTGAGCGAGCCCTTCTCGGCGTACTGCTTCATCAGGCCCGGCTGCGGCAGGATCGCCACGTCCGGCGGGTTGCCGGCCTCGAGGCGCGGGCCGAGGAACGCGTCGGTGTTCTCACCGGTGGAGGCGTAGTTGACGGTGGCGCCGGTCTTCTTCTGGAACGCGTCCAGGACCTTGCGGAAGTTCTCCTCCTCGGGGCCGGTCCACTTGGCCGCGACCTCGATCGTGGTGCCCTTCAGCTCCCCGCCGCCGGCGGGCGTCGACCCGTCGCTGCCGTCGTCGTCGCCGCCGCACGCGGCGGCCGCCGACAGGAGCATGCCCGCCGCTACGGCGGCGCTCAATGCCCGTCTGGTGACCCTCATCCTTCATCCTCCCTGGGCGAACCGGCGGCGTCGTCTGCTCCCCAGATCGACGCGCCGGACTCGATATCGAAGAAATGCAGGCGACCGGTGTCGACGCGGATCGTCACCGGGTCGCCGACCTTCACGCGGGTGCGCGGGCTGAACCGCGCGACGAGGTCCGTGCTGGGGCTCTCCAGCTCCCCCAGCACGTCCGTGCCCGCGTCGCGGGCGAGCTCCCTGGTGTCCTCGGTGACGACCGGGGAAGCCTCGATCGCGAAATGGACGAGCACGTCCGAGCCCATCGCCTCCACCAGGTCGGCGGTGGAGGTCAGCGTGGACCCCTCGGGGGCGTCCACGAGCTCGGAGTCCTCCATGTCCTCGGGGCGGATGCCGACGGCGACGTCTCGCCCGAGGTGGGACGCCAGGGCCGGGCGCTCGGTCAGCACGCGGGCCGGAAGCGCCAGGGTCGCGTCGCCGATCGTCAGGCGCGGGTTCTCCGCGTCCTCCGACAGCGTGCCCTGAAGCAGGTTCATGGCGGGTGAGCCGATGAAGCCGGCGACGAACAGGTTCACCGGCCGGTCGTAGAGCTCCTGCGGCGGCGCGACCTGCTGCAGCTCGCCCTTCTTCATCACCGCGACCCGGTCGCCGAGCGTCATCGCCTCGGTCTGGTCGTGGGTGACGTAGATCGTGGTGACGCCGAGGTCGCGCTGGATCCGCGCGATCTCGGCGCGCATCTGGACGCGGAGCTTGGCGTCCAGGTTGGACAGCGGCTCGTCCATCAGGAACGCCTGCGGCTCGCGGACGATGGCGCGGCCCATCGCGACCCGCTGCCGCTGCCCGCCCGAGAGGTTGCGGGGCTTGCGGCCCAGGTGCTCGGTGAGGCCGAGGGTCTCCGCCGCGCGGTCGACCCGCTCCTTGATCTCGGCCTTCGGCAGCTTGCGCAGCGACAGCCCGAACCCGATGTTGTCGCGGACCGACAGGTGCGGGTAGAGGGCGTAGCTCTGGAACACCATCGCCACGTCGCGGTCGCGGGCGGGCACCCGGTTGACGACGCGGCCGCCGATGCTGATCTCGCCCTCGGAGATGTCCTCCAGCCCGGCGACCATCCGCAGCGCGGTCGTCTTGCCGCATCCCGACGGCCCCACCAGGACGAGGAACTCCCCGTCGGCGATGTGGAGGTTCAGGTCGGTCACGGCCCGCGTGCCGTCGGGATAGACCTTCCCGACGCTGGTCAGGTCGACCTCTGCCACGGCGTCTCCTCTTCGTTTACGGCACGGACTCGTCCGGCGCGGCGGGAACGGGGCCGCCGCACGGCAGGAACGCGACTTAACCCCCGCGTGTCAAAGAAGGTGGTACATGTCGGACGGTCCGCGCCGCAATACGCGCGCTGCCCGCTGACACATTTGGTGCAAAGATCGTTACCGACCCGTTTTTTTCGCGGATAGATGTCGTCCGAAACGGCGCGGGGGCGCGGACGGAAACCCGTCCGCGCCCCCGGTGCCCGGGCGGCCGAGAACCGCGCTCAGTCCACGATCACGAGGCCGCGTTCGGTGTGGTTCACCGACTCGTGGCCGTCCTCGGTGCACACGACGATGTCCTCGATGCGGGCGCCGTGCGGGCCCGGGTAGATGCCCGGCTCGATCGAGAACGCCATGCCCGGCTCCAGCGGCTCGAGGTTGCCGGCCACGATGTAGGGGTCCTCGTGGGACTCCAGGCCGATGCCGTGCCCGGTGCGGTGGAAGAAGTGCTCGCCGTGCCCGGCGGCCGCGATGAGGTCGCGGGCGGCGGCGTCCACCGCCTCGGGCGTCGCGCCGGGCCGGACGGCCGCGCTGGAGGCCCGCTGCGCCTCCTCCAGCACCGCGTAGTACTCGCGGTACTCGGCGGGCGGCTCGCCCACGCAGTAGTTGCGGGTGGAGTCCGAGCAGTACCCGCTCGGCATCGTCCCGCCGATGTCGACCACCACCGGCTCGCCCGGCCGGATGACCCGGTCAGACGGCTCCGCGTGCGGGCTGGCGCCGTTCGGGCCGGACCCCACGATCACGAAGTCGACGCGCGTGTGGCCCTCGGCGAGGATCGCCTCGGCGACGTCCCGGGCGACCTCGCGCTCGGTGCGGCCGGCCTTGACGAGGTCCGGGACGCGGCGGTGCACCCGGTCGATCGCCGCGCCCGCCTCGCGCAGCGCGGCGACCTCGGCGGCGCTCTTGCGCATCCGCAGCCCGCGGAGCACTCCCCCGGCCGCGACCTGCTCGGCGTCCGGCATCGCGGCGCGGAACCGCAGCGCCATGACCGCCCACATCCGGTCGCCCACGCCCACCGTCCGCACGCCGCGGGGCAGGCGGCGGGCGACGAGCTCGTACGGGTCGTCGGTCTCGTCCCAGGGCACCAGCTCCAGGCCGAGGGAACCGGCCGGCGACTCCTGCGCCGCGGGCAGCTCCAGCCGCGGCACGACCAGGAACGCCTCCCCCTCGGCCGGGACCACGAGGCAGGTGAGCCGCTCCAGCTCCTTGGCGTCGTACCCGGTGACGTACCGCAGGTCCGGGCCGGGGGTCAGCAGCACCGCGCCGAGGCCGGCCCGCGCCGCCGCGTCGCGCACCAGGCCGGGACGCTCACGCGGATACAACTCCGTTGTCACACCCGTCTCCAATCTCGCGTTCTTCTCCGGTACCAGGATCCCAGAGGCGCGCCCCCGCGCCGACGTCGTACCGGCGTGGCAGCATGTCCTCGCATGAGCGGGTTGATGCTGCTGGACACGCCGTCGCTGTACTTCCGCGCCTTCTTCGGGGTGCCCGAGTCGGTGACGGCGCCCGACGGGACGCCGGTGAACGCGGTGCGCGGGCTGATCGACATGATCGCGCGGCTGGTGCAGGACCGGTCGCCGGAGCGGCTCGTGTGCTGCATGGACGCCGACTGGCGGCCCGGGTTCCGGGTGGCGGCGCTGCCGTCCTACAAGGCGCACCGGGTCGCCGACGACGGCGGCGACCAGACCCCCGACGCGCTGGAGGCGCAGCTGCCCGTCATCGACGCGGTGCTGGACGCGTTCGGGCTCGCCCGCGCGGGCGTCCCCGGCTACGAGGCCGACGACGTCATCGGGACCCTGGCGACGCGGGGCGCGGCGGACGGGCCGGTCGACATCGTCACCGGGGACCGCGACCTGTTCCAGCTGGTGGACGACCGCGGCCCGGTCCTCGTCCTGTACACGGCGCGCGGCATCCGCAACCTCCAGGTGATGGGCGAGAAGGAGGTCGCGGCCAAGTACGGCATCCCCGGCCGCGGCTACGGCGACTACGCGACGCTGCGCGGCGACCCGAGCGACGGCCTGCCGGGCGTCCCCGGCGTCGGCGACAAGACCGCCGCCGCGCTGGTCACCCGGTTCGGGTCGGTCGAGGGCATCCTCGCCGCGCTCGACTCCGGCGCCGCCGAGGGGTTCCCGGCCGGCGCGCGGCGCCGGATGGAGGCCGCGCGCGACTACCTGGCCGCCGCCGAGACGGTGGTGCGGGTCGTCACCGACATCGAGGCGCCGGAGCTGGCCGCGCTGGACGACCGGCTCCCCGCGGGGGCGCGCGACCCCGAGGCGCTGGTGGAGCTGGCCGACACCTGGAACCTCGGCGGCCCCGTCAACCGGCTGCTCAACGCCCTGGCCCGGTGACGGGCGGGGCGACCCGCCCGCACGGATTCTGCAATTTTCGCCAAAAGTGTCAGATGACGCAGACAGGGCGTCCTTCCGCGTGCAACATCCTCATCGGTGAGGGGTTCTCATGGGCTCATGCACGATGCGCACGCGAGCGGCCGCCGTCCGGGCGGGGTCACGGACGGAACGGGCCGCATGAACGACCGGTACCCGCGGCACTGGGCCTCACCGCCCCACTCCCCCCAACTGCCGTGGGTACCGGTTCACGGCACCCCCGCGGCCGGGGACGCGCGGCGGTGAGCGGGCGGCCCGGGGGCGCGGGAGGCGGCGGGCCCGCCGCCGGCGTGTCCGACGCGTTCTGGGACGCGCTGGACGACGCGGAGCGGGCGGCGCTCCGCCGGGTCGCGCGGCCCCGCGGGTACCAGGCGAGGATGCCGCTGTGCTACCAGGGCGACGACTCCGACCACCTCATCGTCATCGAGTCCGGCTGGGCCAAGGTGACCTCGTCCGGCGCGGACGGCCGCGAGGTGGTGCTCGCCGTCCGCGGGCCCGGTGACCTGGTCTGCGAGAGCGCGGTCCTCGGCGGCCGGGAGCGGTCGGCGACGGTGGCGGCCCTCGGCCCGCTCCGGGCCCTGGTCGTGCCCGCCTCCCGGTTCACCGGCTTCCTGGACGCCCATCCCCGCGTGTGGCGGCTGGTCAGCGGCACGTTCGTGCGCCGCCTCGACGACGCGGGCCGCCGGCTGCAGGCGCACGTGTCCGCGCAGGGCGCGCGGCGGCTGGCGATCCTGCTGGCCGACCTGGCGGACCGGTCGGCGCCGCACAGCCCGCCGGACGCCTCCGGCGGGGTGGTGCTGGGCCCGCCGCTGTCCCAGGAGGAGCTCGGGAGCTGGATGGACGCCTCGCGGGAGACCGTCGCGCGGGCCCTCGCCACACTCCGCGCCGAGGGGCTCGTCCGCACCGGCTGGCGCAAGATCGTCGTGGTCGACCCGCCGGGGCTGCGGGCGTTCGCCCGGGATTCCCAGTAGCCACCGCCCGACGCCTTTACATTGTAGATTTTTTAGCGGTCCCGCTGCACGAAGGGCCGGGCACACGAAACCGCCGGGCCGCGCGACCTGGTGGTCGCGCGGCCCGGCGGCCGGACGGGTCCGATGCGTGCGGGTCAGCGGCGGGCGCGGGTGCGGCCGCGGCCGCGCGAGCGCCAGTCGGTGCCGGCCCCGACCCCGCCGAGGTGCAGCGCGAGCAGCAGCAGGCCGAGCACGGTCAGCGTCCCGTTGTTGATGGCGTCCGACGTGATGTCGGCCAGGTCGAACAGCAGGGCGAGCGCGAAGACGATCGCGGCGACGATCGCGAGCATTGTGGACCTCCGGTCGGTCGGGGACGTCTTCCCGCCCCTCGGTTGCCTACCGGATGTCCAGGTCAAGCCCCGGCAAACCGCGATTACTTTTCGGTCAGCCGAAAATTCGTGAAATGCGGTGTCCGCTTCAGCGTCAGGCGGCGCTGGGCCGCAGGCCCTCGCCGAGCTCCTCGGTGAGGGCGGCGTTGAGGCGGTAGGCGGTCTTGACCTCGCGGATGACGCGCTCCTGCTCGGCGACGTCCCAGGGGGCGGCGTCCAGGAGGTCGCGGTAGCGGTCCTTGTACGCCTTGGGCTTGCCCGGGAAGCGGTAGAAGCGGACGCCGTCGTCGCCCGCGGACAGGTCGAGCGTCTTGCGGACCTGCAGGCCGATGTACTGCCCGCCGGACAGGTCGCCCATGTACCGGGTGTAGTGGTGGGCGACGAAGCCGCCCGGCCAGGTGAAGCACACCTCGCGGAGCCGTTCGCAGTAGCGCGCGGTGGCCGCGCTGGGCTCGATCCTTGTACGCCAGCGGGGGCCGTAGAAGAACGCGAGGTCGGCCTCCAGCGCCTCGAGGCGGCGCAGCCCGGGGAGGTCGAACGGGCCGGCGGCGGGATCCGCCGCCATCCGGTCGGCGGCCCCCTCCAGCAGTTCGTACACCGGGTGGAGCTGCGCCACCAGCACCGCGTACTCGTCGCGGCCGAGGCGGCCCTCGACCAGCGCGCTCATGTAGGCGGAGGTCTCGTTGTCGCCGTGGTCGCTCCAGGTCGCGGCCCTCAGCCGCGCCGAGAACGCCTCCCCCGCAGCGGCGCCGTCCCCTTGCGCACCGTCCGTCCGAGCACTGTCCATCCGGCCCCTCCTTCATCCGGGAATTAGGCTAGCCTTACCTAACTTCCCTGGGAAGGTGTTGCGGTGAATCTTCCCGACGTGACGTCGGTTACTTTACCGACGCGCCGTCGGGAAAGTCCAGTCACGCGCTGAGCGCGGCGCGGGCCTCCTCGGTCATCCGGACGACCTCGTGCCTGACCTGGGGGCGCTCGGTGAGGCGCTCGCTGAACGGGATCCGCACCCGGTGCTCGGCGCCGCCGTCGGTGACGGCGAAGTCGATGCCGTCGGCGTCCATGCCGGTCATCCGGGCCGCGGTCGCGCCGGGCCGGCCGGCCAGCGCCCGGCAGATCGTCAGGCAGTCGGCCGCGTGGTCGTCGTTCATGTGCCGCATGATCTGGTGCACGACGTCCTCGGTGAACGGGCCGGGGTCGGTCATGGAGCGTCCTTTCCTGCGGGCCGGTCGGCCAGCCCCTTGTAGATCCGGAGTGCGTTGCCGCCGAGGACGAGCGAGACGGTCTCCTCGTCCAGGCCGAGCGCGGCGACGGCGCGGGCGTTGCGGGCGATGCCGGGGACGCCCGGCCAGTCGGTGCCGTACACGAACCGGCGCGCGAGGCGCCGCAGGTCGTGCCGGGCGTAGTACTCGGGCAGCCGGCGCGGCGGCAGCCCGGACAGCTCGATCCACACGTTCTCGCGGGACAGGGCGAGGAAGGCGGCGGCGTCGTACCACCAGCCGCGGCCGCCGTGGGCGAGCACGACGGTCAGCGAGGGGAACAGCCGCAGCACGTCGTCGAGGGGCGCCGGGTCGGCGTACCGGTTGGCCGAGCCGGGGAACGAGCTGGTGCCGCAGTGGACGACGACGGGGACGCCCGCGTCCCGGCACACCTCGTAGGCGGGGTACAGGTCAGGGTCGGCGACGCTGAACCCGGCGTGCACCGGGTGCAGCTTCAGCGCCGCGGCGCCGAACGCGAGCTGCCGTTCGACCTCGGCGCCGATCGGGTAGTGCAGGTGCGGGTTGACGTTGGCGACCGGCCTGAAGCGGCGCGGGTTGTGCTCGATCAGCGGCACCAGGTCCTCGATGGGCTGCATGCCGGTCGTCTTCGGGCTGTACTCGCAGAACAGGAGCGCGATGTCGACGCCCTCCTCCGCGAAGTGGGCGTCGACGCGCTCGGGGACGAGGGTGCCGCCTTCGTCGTACAGGTCCGGCCAGGGGTTCGCCGCGCCGAACTCGCCGGCCCACTCCCGCCACGCGGGCGGGAGCGTCGGCAGCCGCGCGGCGTGCACGTGCGCGTCGACGAGCGGGCGTCCGTCAAGCATGCACGGTTCCCGGCGGAGTTCCCGGCGCGGACCCTCTCGCGATGGCGGCCATGCGGCGGAGCCTACCCGCCGCGCGTCAGGCCACGTCGGCGGACTCCGGCCCGTCCGCCGACTCCTGCCCGTCCAGCCAGGAGACGATGCCCTCCAGCGCTCCGCGGCAGCTCCCGCAGCCGGTGCCCGCCCTGGTCTCGCGGGCGACGTCGGCGGCGGTCCGGGCGCCGGCCTGCCAGCAGGCGCGGACCTGGCCCTTGGTCACGTTGTTGCACTGGCAGACGGTCGCGGCGTCCGGCATGCGGACCGGGGACGAGGTCTCGACGGCGCCGCCGAGGCCGGGGAACAGCAGGCCGAGGCGCTCGGCGGGCAGCGGGTCGGCGCGGTCGTAGAGCTGGGTGAGGGTGCCCGCCGTGGAGGTCTCCCCGAGCAGGATCGCGCCGATGAGCCGCCCGTCCCGGATGACCGCCTTCTTGTAGGTGCCGCGCGCCGCGTCGGTGAACCGGACGACCTCCACGCCGTCGTCGTCGTCGCCGTGGTGCGTCTCGCCCATCGAGGCCAGCTCGATCCCGGCGGCCTTGAGGCGGGTGATCTGCCGGGCGCCGGTGAACCGCGCGGCGGGGTCGGTGCCGGCCAGCAGCCCGGCGAGCACTCCCGCCTGCTCCCACGCGGGCGCCACGAGGCCGTACACCTCGTCGCGGTGCTCGGAGCACTCCCCGATGGCGCGGACGGACGGGTCGGTGACCGAGCGGAGCTCGTCGTCGACGAGCACGGCGCGGCCGATGGCGAGGCCCGCGTCGCGGGCGAGGGAGACCTCGGGCCGGACGCCGCACGACAGGATGACGAGGTCGGCGGCGATGGTCTCCGTCCCGCCGCCGGGCAGGGCCAGTTCCACGCCGGTCACCGCCCCGCCGGCGGTGTCCAGGCCGGTGACGTCGGCGCGCAGCCGGGTGGCGATGCCGAGGCCGTCCAGCGTCCGGGCCAGGACCCGGCCCGCGGCGGGGTCGAGCTGGCGCTCCATGAGGTGGCCGGCCAGGTGCAGGACGGTGACGTCCAGGCCGCGGCCCGCGAGCCCGCGGGCCGCCTCGATGCCGAGGAGCCCGCCGCCGACCACGACCGCGCGGACGGCGGTCTCGGCCAGCTCGGAGATGCGGCGGCAGTCGTCCAGGGTCCGGAACGCGAGGGCGCCCATGGGCAGCCCGTCCTCCAGGCCGGGGAACGGGGGGATGAACGCGGTGCTGCCGGTGGCGAGGACGAGGGTCTCGTACGGGGTGGCGGTCCCGTCGGAGGCGTGCACGGTCTTCGCGGCGCGGTCGATGCGGGTGGCCTCGACGCCGAGGCGCGCGTCCACGCCGCAGGAGGCATACCAGGCGGCGTCGACCAGGCTGATGTGGTCGGGCCGCGCCGCCCCGGCGAGGACGTCCGACAGCAGCACCCGGTTGTAGGGGCGCTGCGGCTCGGCGCCGAACACCGTCACGGGCGTGCGGCGGTCGCGGTCGCGCAGCTCGGTCACGAAGCGCGACCCGGCCATGCCGTTGCCGACCACGACGATGCCCGCGCCCGCCGCGGTGCCGCCGGTGCCGCCGTTGACACCGGTGCCGCCGTTGCCGCTCATCGGGGCACCGCCGGCGGGACCGGCTTGATCTGGTCGCGCTCGACCTCGAACGCGATGCTCGGGTCGGGGGTGCCCGGCGCGTTGACGAACGAGACGAACCGGCTGAGCCGGCCGGGGTCGTCCAGGGTGTCGCGCCACTCGTCGGAGTAGGCCGCGACGTGGGCCTCCATGGCGGCGTCGAGCTCGGCGCAGATGCCGAGCCGGTCGTCCACGATGACCTCGCGGAGGTACTCCAGCCCGCCGTCGAGGGACTCCAGCCACGTCGCGGTGCGCTGCAGCCGGTCGGCGGTGCGGATGTAGAACATCAGGAACCGGTCGATGTAGGTGATGAGTCGGTCGTCGGTGAGGTCGGTGGCGAACAGGTCGGCGTGCCGGGGCCGCATGCCGCCGTTCCCGCCGAGGTAGAGGTTCCAGCCGTTCTCGGTGGCGATGACGCCGAAGTCCTTGCTCTGCGCCTCGGCGCACTCGCGGGCGCATCCGGACACGGCCGACTTCAGCTTGTGCGGGGCGCGCAGGCCCCGGTAGCGCAGTTCGAGGCGGATCGCCATGGCGGCCGAGTCCTGGACGCCGTAGCGGCACCAGGTGGACCCGACGCACGATTTGACCGTCCGCAGCGCCTTGCCGTAGGCGTGCCCGGACTCGAAGCCGGCGTCGACGAGCCGCCGCCAGATCTCGGGGAGCTGCTCGACGCGGGCGCCGAACATGTCGATGCGCTGCCCGCCGGTGATCTTGGTGTAGAGCCCGAAGTCGCGGGCGACCTCCCCGATCACGATGAGCTTCTCGGGGGTGATCTCCCCGCCGGGGACGCGCGGCACCACCGAGTACGTGCCGTTCTTCTGCAGGTTGGCGAGGAAGTGGTCGTTGGTGTCCTGCAGCGCCGCCTGCTCGCCCTCCAGGATGTGCCCGGTGCCGAGGCTCGCCAGGATGGACGCGACGGCGGGCCTGCAGATGTCGCAGCCGCGGCCCCTCCCGTGCTCCTGGACGAGCTGGGTGAAGCTGGTGATCCGCCCGGCGCGGACGATGTCGAAAAGCTCGGCGCGGCTGTGGTCGAAGTGCTCGCAGAGGGCGGTGCCGACCTCGATGCCGGCGGCGGTCAGCTCGGCGTCCAGGATCCGCTTGACCAGCGGGACGCAGCTGCCGCAGCTGGTCCCGGCCCTGGTGCAGTCCTTGACGTCGGCCATGTCGGTGAGGGAGTCGTCGGAGATCGCGCAGCGGATGCCCTCGGCGGTGACGTTGTTGCAGGAGCAGATGACGGTCGCGGCGGGCAGGTCCTCCCCCGCGGTCTCAGTGCCGCCGAAGAGCATCTGCTCGGGCGTGCCGGGCAGGCCGCCGCCGACGTGGGCGCGCAGGGTCCCGTACGACTCGGCGTCGCCGACGAGGACGCCGCCGAGGAGCGTCTGCGCGTCGTCGCTGACGACGAGCCTCTTGTAGACGCCGGCGACGGGGTCGGTGTAGGTGACGCCGAGCGCCCCCTCCCCCGGGCCGGCGAACGGGTCGCCGAAGCTGGCGACGTCCACGCCGAGGAGCTTCAGCTTGGTCGACGTGTCGGCGCCCTCGAACACGGCGGTGCTGGCGTCCGACAGCAGCCGGTCTGCGACGACCTCGGCCATGGAGAAGCACGGACCGACAAGCCCGTACACGGTGCCGCCGACGAGGGCGCACTCGCCGATCGCCCAGACGGCCGGGTCCTCGGTGCGGCAGGAGGCGTCCACGACGACGCCGCCGCGCTCGCCGACGGGGAGGCCGCAGGCGCGGGCTAGCTCGTCGCGCGGCCGGATGCCGGCGGAGAACACCACGACCCCGGCGTCGACGGCCGAGCCGTCCGCCAGCACGATCCGCGCGACCGCGCCGTCCTCGCCCGCCTCCAGGGCGCGCAGGGGGACGCCCGCGTGGACGGCGATGCCGAGGCCCTCGATGTGGCGGCGCAGCATCGCGCCGCCGCCCTCGTCCAGCTGGCGGGGCATCAGCCACGGCGCGGCCTCCACGACGCCGCTGCGCAGGCCGAGGTTCTGGATCGCGCGGGCGGCCTCCAGGCCGAGCAGCCCGCCGCCGACGACCGCGCCCGTCGCGCGGTCCGCCGCGTACTCGCGGATCGCGTCCAGGTCGTCGATGGTGCGGTAGACGAACACGCCCGGCAGGTCGCGGCCGTCCACCGGCGGGACGAACGGCGCCGATCCCGTGGCCAGCACGAGCGCGTCGTAGCCGGCGACGCGCCCGGCGGAGGTGGTGACGGTCCGGGCGGCGCGGTCGATCGCGGTGACCCGCTCCCCGGTGACGACCGTGACGCCGCCGCCGTGCGCGGGGTAGGCGAGGTCGGCGCCGTCGAGGTGCGAGGTCAGCGCGACGCGGTCGTAGGCCGCGCGGCCCTCCTCGCCGATGACGGTGATCGTCCATGCGCCCGCGGTGTCGCGCTCGCGCAGCGCCTCCACGAGGCGGTGCGCGGCCGGGCCGTGGCCCGCCACGACCAGCCGCCTGTCCGTTTCGCTGTCGGCTCCCATGAACCCCGATGCTGGGCGGCCCGTATTTCCCGCCGGGAACCCGGACGTCACCCGCGCGTTAACTGCGCCTCACGCCCGTCGCGGACCCGATGCTGGGCCCGCGGTTGTCAGTTCGTGAGCAGGAAGCGTTCCTTTCGTAAGGGGGACACGAGAGGATCAGTGCGATAAATCACACTAATTCGGCGAGTCCGATGTCCGGCCGGGAGGCTGCAGTGCGAAGGATCATCGGCGTATCACTCATCGGTCTCGGCACGTTCCTCGTCGCCGCCGGTGTCCTGGTGCGCTTCTACGTGGCCCCCATGCTGATCGGTGCCCCGACGGACATCTACCAGGTCACGCAGCTGCAGGCCGAGAACGCCACCTACCTCGACGCGTCGTCGGTCACGGTCCGGACCGGCGCGACCGTGGTGGCCACCGCGACCGCACGCGGTGACGTCAAGGCCGCCGACGACGGAACCGCCGTTTGGGACACCACCACGGTCGTGCAGGACCTCGCCCGCGGCTACACGATCGACATCCAGAACGCCCGGTACGCCTTCGACCGCCGCACGGGCGGGCTGAAGAACTGCTGCGAGGCGGCGGTCCAGGGCGACAAGACCGTCGAGATGTCCGGGATCGGGCTGTTCTGGCCGGTGGAGGCGAACAAGCGGGACAAGAGGCTGTTCGACACCACGACGCACCAGACCTGGCCGGCCGTGTTCGAGGGCGAGGAGCGCATCGACGGGCGGCTCACGTACCGCTTCGTCCAGCACATCCCGGAGACCAAGGTCGCGGGCGACGTGCCCCCGCTGCCCGCCGGGCTGTTCGGGCGCCCCGACGGCGACCCCGCCGTCGAGGCGGAACGCCACTACCGGGTCGACGCCACGTACTGGATCGACCCCAAGACCGGCTCCTCAGTCGACCAGCGGCGGCACCTGGTGACGACGCTGCGGCCGAAGGAGGGGCCGGGGAGCCTCGTGGTGGCGGACCTGAACCTGCGGATGACGCCGGAGTCGCGGAAGGCCCTGCGCGAGCGGGCCGACGACGGCGCCGGCAAGATCCGGCTGCTGGAGGCCGTCGTCCCGCTGACCGCGGCGGGCGCGGGCCTGGCGGCCGTGGTGGCCGGGCTGCTGCTGACCCTGCCGGGCGGGCTGCGCACCTCGCGCCGCGGCACCCGCCGCGCCTCCTCCTGACCGCGCCTCCGGGGCGGCCTGGCCACCCCTCCCGGTCGTGCAGGATGGAGGGGTGACGCAGGTTGCACAGGGCCGCCCGGCCGGCGACGGGGAGACCGCGCTACCGC
Organism: Actinomadura sp. 7K534; assembly: GCF_004348575.1. Taxonomy (NCBI): domain Bacteria; kingdom Bacillati; phylum Actinomycetota; class Actinomycetes; order Streptosporangiales; family Thermomonosporaceae; genus Actinomadura; species Actinomadura sp. 7K534. Next base: position 15,261 of record NZ_SMKB01000059.1, on the reverse strand, counting down.
CGATGCTGGCCGACCTGGTCTCCGACGGCGACGTGGTGGTGCTGAGCGGCGCGGGCCTGTCGACCGAGTCGGGCATCCCGGACTACCGCGGTGAGACGGGGCGGCTGCGGCGCGCCGATCCGATGACGTACCAGCGGTTCACCGGGTCGGCGGCCGCGCGCCGCCGCTACTGGGCGCGCAGCCACCTCGGGTGGCGGCACATCGCCGGCGCGCGGCCGAACGCGGGCCACCGCGCCGTCGCCGCGCTGCAGCGGCGCGGGCTGCTCGCGGGGATCATCACCCAGAACGTCGACGGGCTGCAGCAGGCCGCGGGCGCGGACGGCGTGATCGAGCTGCACGGCGCGCTGGACCGGGTCGTGTGCCTGGACTGCGGCGACCGGACCGCGCGGGAGCGGCTGGAGGAGCGGCTGGAGGCCGCCAACCCGGGCTGGGCGGAGCGCGTCGCCGCCACCGCGGTCAATCCCGACGGCGACGCCGTCATCGGCGACGCGGACGTCGAGGCGTTCCGCACGGTGGACTGCGAGCGCTGCGGCGGCCCGCTCAAGCCCGATGTGATCTTCTTCGGGGAGAACGTGCCGCCGGCGCGGGTCCGGGAGTGCTACGCGCTGACCGAGCGCGCGGGCGCCCTGCTGGTGCTCGGCTCGTCGCTGGCGGTGCTGTCGGGGTACCGGTTCGTCCGGCACGCGGCCGGGCTCGGCATCCCCGTCGCGATCGTCAACCGGGGGCCGACCCGGGGCGACGAGCACGCGCTGGTCAAGATGGACGCGCCGCTCGGGGCGACCCTGGATGCACTGCTGGCCGAGCTCGGCCCGTAGCCCCGGCGGCCTGCACCCGTGCCGCTGTTGCTCGGCGACCCGCGGCGTCAGCGGCCCGAGAGGACGGACGTCGCGGCGGGTGCGGGCGACGCCCGCCTCCCCGGCACGCCGGGCGGGGGCGCGCCGGTGACGGTCGGCGGGTCGGGCAGCGTGTCGACGGTGACGAAACCGGTCGCCTCCAGCAGTTTCAGCTGCCCGTTGAGGAACGCCTCGACCTGCTGGGCGTACTGCCGCATGGTGGTGTTGCGGGTGCTGGCCCGGACGGCGGCGGTCCGGGCGTACAGCAGCCCCTGCGCCGTCCGCATCCGCGCCACGGCGGTCTTGTCGTAGTCGGTGCCGGACTTGCCGGTGATCTCCGACATCCAGCTCTGCTGCTCGGCGTTCGGGCTGTTGGGCAGCGGGACGTTCAGCTTGGCGGCCGTCCTGCGGTTCACCGCGTCGAACTGGATGTGCCGGGCCGCGATCTGGCCGAGGTTCTTGCGGGTGGCGCCCTGGGAGCCGCGGCGGGCGGCGGCGCGGCCGACCGGGATCTCCCACAGCGCGGCCTGCCTGAGCTGCACGAGGAGGAGCCGGTCGGCGGAGGTGAGCAGGCCCCCGTCGGCCGGTGCGGCGCCTTCGCCGGCACCGCCGGCCGCCCCGCCGTCGGTGGCCTGCACCTGCTGGACGCCGCCGTCGGTCGTCTGGCGGCCCATCGGCGCGCAGCCGCCCACGAGCAGCGTCACGGCCAGCCCGCACGCCGCCGCGGTGGCCGGGCGGGGTCCTCGCATGCGCCGCCGTCCTTTCGGTCGGGAGGAGAGGGACGTCACCCGGCAGGTACGCACGCGGGGGGGCCGGCGGTTCAACGCGGCCGCGGTCGGTTCCGGTGCCCGGCGGGTCAGGTCCAGCCGAGCCGGGCGAGGCCGCCGACCGGGGGCTCGCCGCCGGCCTCGGTGAAGGCCCGCAGGGCGGCGACCAGGGCGTGCCGCTGGCCGGGCGGCATCCGGGCGACGACCTCGGCGATGCCGGCGCGGCGGCGGGCGGTGACGTCGTCGACGAGGTCCCGGCCGGCGGCGGAGAGCTGGATGCGGATCTCCCGCCCGCTGTCGGGGCTGGCGTGCCGGTCCACCAGCCCGGCGGCGGCGAGCCGGTCGACCATCCGCATCGCGGTGGACGGGTTGACCTCCAGCAGCCCGGCGAGCGTGACGAGCTTGGCCGGGCCCTGCGAGGCGAGCACGACGAGCAGCCGGAACTGCGGCATCGTCACGGTGTCCTCGACGGCGGTGAGGGACCGCACCGAGATCGCCACGAGCAGCCGCGACGCCGTCAGCAGCGCCGAGGTGACCTCGTCGACCCCGTCGCCGTGGCCGCCGTCTCGCCCGCTCATGACGACTTTCTACAACGCCGGGACCGCGGCGCGCCATCACCTCGTCCGGGGGCGGGGCGTCCCGGGTCAGCCGGTGCGCTCCCGGACGAGCCCGCCGAGGTCCATGCGGGCCAGGCCGCGCAGGCCGGGCCGCTGCGCCAGGTGGGCGACCGCGAGCACCGCCAGGGCCGACCAGGCGTAGGTGGCGGGCCGGATCTCGGTGTGGAAGGCCATCAGGTCGCTGTCGAACGCGCCGAGGAACGCCCCGGCGGCGATCCGCCCGACGACCAGGCCGGGGCCGATGCCCGCCGCCGCGACGAGGAGGTTCTCGGCGGTGACGAGGCGGGCCAGCCGGCGCCGGCCGACGCCGGAGGCGCGCAGCGCGGCCAGTTCGGTCGCGCGCTCGGCGAGGTTGACCGACAGGGTCGCGAACAGGACGGTGAAGGCCAGCAGCCCGCCGAACGCGAGCATGACCGCGACGAAGACGTAGAACAGGTCCATGTACTCGTCCATGGTCTTCTTCAGGGCCCGGGAGTCGGTGTAGGCGACGACGGCGGGGTGCGACGTCAGCGCGTGTTCGGCGGCGGCGCGGTCGGCACCGGGCTCGAACTCGACCAGGACGGTGTCCGGCCCGGCGTCCGGCGCCCAGGCGGCGACCTGGTCCAGGGTCGCGTAGGCGTAGGTGCCGAGCGGCTCGTCGACGAACCCGGCCACGGTGGTGCGGGCGGTTCCGCCGCCGGGGAGGCGCAGCCCGATGCGGTCGCCGGTCCGCACGCCGAGCTGGTCGCGCAGCGCGGCGCCGAGCAGGGCGCCGCCGCCGGGCAGGGACCGCTCTCCGCCGCCGGGTGTGAGGAACCGGTGCATCCGCGTCCCGGCGGGCAGCCCGACGACGGTGGTGGAGTAGCCGCGGTCGCCGGCGGTGATCGTGGCGGTGAGGCGGGTGGAGGGCTCCGCGGCCCGGACGCCCTCGGTCGCCGCCAGGGCGCCGAGGGCCGCGCCGTCGAGGGGCCGGCCGAGGGTGAGTTCGGCGTCCTGCCGCTGGACCTGGTCGAACTGGCGGGACACGGTCGCCCGGGACGAGTCGAGCATCCCCCAGGAGACGAGGACGAGCACGAGGGCGAGGACGACGCCGGCCATGGTGTACAGGGTGCGGCGGAGCTGGCGGGTGGGGCCGCGCAGCACCAGCCACGCCCCGGCGGGCAGCCGCCCGGCGGCGGGCACGGCCCGTTCCAGGCGCGCGATCCACCCCGCTCCCCCGGTGGCGGGGACGGCGCCGCGCATCGCCTCGGCGGGCGGGACGCGGGCGGCCGACACCGCGGGCGCCAGCGCCGCCGCGGCCCCGGCGGCCAGCCCGAACGCGAGCCCGTACAGCAGGGTGGCGGCGCGGACGGTCACCGTCGTCTCGGGCAGGCCGATGGCGTCGCCGTACAGGCGGGTGACCGGCCCGGCCAGCGCCAGGCCCGCGGCGGCGCCGAGGACCGCGCCGGCGGCCCCGACGGCGGCGCCGGTCGCCAGGTAGTGCGCCACGACGGTGCGGCGCCGGAACCCGCTGGCGCGCAGCGTCCCGATGACGGCGCGGTCGCGCGCCACCCGGCGGGTCAGCACGACGTAGGCGGCGACGCCGGCGGCGCTGAGGAACAGCAGCGGGAACATCACCGCCAGCTGCGAGAACCCCTTGATGTCCTGCGCGAGGGCGGCGTTGCTCGGCTGCTCGGCGCGGGTGGTCGCCGCGCCCGCGCCGTGCGCCCGCGCGGCGGCGGTGAGGGCGGCGTCGAGGCGGGCGGCCCCGGCGCGCCCGGCGGAGGTGTAGCGGACGGCCACCTCGTTGGGCCCGGCGGAGCCGGCCAGCCGGCGGGCCAGGTCCTCCGGGACGTACAGCACGCCGAACGAGCCGGGGGCGGGCAGGACGTTCTGGCGGCTCGGCGCGGGCCACAGGTACTCGGGCGAGGACGCGGTGCCGCGCACGCCGAGGTTCCGCCAGGCCCGCCCGTCCCACACCGCCACGGCCGCGCCGGGCCGGAGGCCCGCGTCGTCGGCGAGGTGCCGGTCGGCGAGGACGCCGGTCGGCGCCGAGGGGTCCAGGTACCGGCCGTCGAGGACCCGCACGCGGTTGACGGGCGGCTGCGTCCCGGCGGGCAGCCCGACGACGCGCCCGACGAGCGTGCCGCCGTCCGGGGTGCGCACCGGCACGTCGGCGACGGTGCGGACGGCGGCCGCCGCCACGCCGGGCGCGGCCCGCGCCTCCCGCGCGATCGCGGCGGTGTCGCCGCCCGCCAGGGTCAGGTCGGCGAACCGGTACTCGGCGAACAGGTCCTGGTAGCCGGCGTCCAGGTTCTTGTACGCGTCGTAGGACGCGCCGAACAGCGCGACGCCGAGCATCACCAGCACCGCCACCGACACCAGCTGCGCGGGGCGGCGGCGCAGGTCGCGGCGGAGTTTGACGTTGAGCGTGCTCACCAGGCCACCTCCCCGGCCGCCGCGGGCGCGGCGGTCGTGGCGACCTCGGCGACGCGGCCGTCGCGCATCCGCACGACGCGGTGCGCGATGGCGGCGATCGCGGCGTTGTGGGTGACGACCATGACGGTGCGGCCGCGGCGGTTGAGGTCCTGCAGGACGCGCAGGACGCCGCGCCCGGTCTCCAGGTCCAGCGCGCCGGTCGGCTCGTCGCACAGCAGCAGCTCCGGGTCCTTGGCGATGGCGCGGGCGATCGCGACGCGCTGCTGCTCGCCGCCCGACAGCTGTGCCGGGAAGTGGCCGCCGCGGCCGGCGAGCCCGACCGACTCCAGCGCGGCCGCGGCCCGCTCGCGGTCGCCGCGGCCGGTGAGCTCGGCGACGAGCCGGACGTTCTCCAGCGCGGTCAGCGAGGGGACGAGGTTGAAGAACTGGAACACGAACCCGACGGTGTCGCGGCGGTAGGCGGTGCGGGCGTCCTCGTCCAGGCCGGAGAGGTCGCGGCCGCCGGCGACGACGGTGCCGGAGGTGGCGGGTTCGATGCCGCCGATCAGGTTGAGCAGCGTCGTCTTGCCGGAGCCGGACGGGCCGAGCAGCACGACCAACTCGCCGCGCCGCACCTCCAGGTCCACGTCGCGAAGGGCGCGCACTCCGGTGCGGCCGCCGCCGTAGGTCTTGCCGGCACCGCGCAGCAGCACCGCCGGGGCGCCGTCGTCGCCGTGGGCGCGGCCGGGATCGGGTTCGGGGTCGTTCCGGGCGGTCGCCCGCCCGCGGTCATGACGCGTCATCGCCGTCTCCTCCGGCTGCGTGGGATTCGGGGACGGGGCCGCCGGGCGGGCGCAGCAGGTCCAGGAGCCCGGCTGCCGCGCCGGCCGCGTCCGTGCCGGGGTCGATCAGCACGTGGACGAGCAGGCCGTCGAGGAGCGCGCCGAGCACCACGGCCAGTCCGGCGGGGTCGGCGTCGGCGCGCAGGAGCCCCGCGGCCCGGTTCTCGGCGAGCCGGGCCGCCAGCATGTCGCGGAACGCGCGGAGCTGGCGTTCGGTCCCGGCGCGCAGTTCCGCGTCGCGCATGCCGTGCGTGAGCGCCTCGACGAGCACGCGCTGCCCGTCGGTGCGCTCGCCCGTGCGCCCGCCGCCGCCCCCGCTCCCGGTGAGCTGCCGGACGGCGGCGGCGACGCCGTCCAGCGCGTCGTCCGCCCGCAGGATCGCCTCGACGGGACCCTCCAGCTCCCTCTCCACCGCGTGCATCACCGCGGCCCGGCGGAGCGCGGCCACCGACCCGAAGTAGTAGTGCACGAGCGCGTTGTTGGCCCGCGCCCGGTCCGCCACGGCGCGCGAGGTCACCGCGGACCAGCCGCCCTCGGCCAGCACCGCGACGGCCGCCTCCAGCAGCCGGACCCGCGTGGGCACCTCGTCGCCGGGCATCCGCCCCTCCGCTCTTGGTCGTGCGCTTTAAGCAACTGACCAAAACCATACGCCGGATCTTTGCACCGTGCAACGTTCGGCGGAGGGCTCCCGGAAACGCGGAACGTCCCCGCGTCCGCCTGGTCGGCGGGGCGGGGACGCGGGGCGCGCGGGGTCAGGCGTCGCGGCGTTTGAGGAGGTATGCGGCGATCGCGAGGAGCGCGAACGTCCACAGCGCGAACACGCCGTAGCCCTCCCAGGGCGACAGCAGGTCGTCCTCGCCCTGCCGCGCCGAGGTGATCAGGTAGCCCGCCTCGGACGGCATGTAGCCGTAGACGTAGTCGCCGATCTTGCCGGGCAGCAGCATGGCCAGCGGCCCCACCACCAGCACCAGCCCGATGACGCCGGTGATGGCGCCGGCGGTGTGCCGGACGATCCCGCCGACGGCGAGGGAGAACAGCCCGAGCATCGCCAGGTAGAGGCCGCCGCCGATGACGGAGCGCAGCACGCCCTCGTCGCCGAGGGACACCTGCACCTTGTCGCCGAGGATCGCGATGCCGATGAAGTACGACACGAACGACACCGCGAGGCCGGCGACCAGGATGATCGCGGTGAACACCAGGGCCTTGGCCCACAGCATCGGCAGCCGCCGCGGCACCGCGAGCAGCGTGGCCCGGATCATGCCGGTGGAGTACTCGGCCGAGATCACCAGGACGCCGAGGACGCAGACGACCAGCTGGCCGAAGAACCCGCTGCCGAGGATGAAGCTGACCGGGTCCCCGGTGATCGCCGCGCGGTCGCCCTCGGCCGCGTCGTCCCACGACGCGGAGATGAGGCTCACGAGCAGCGTGGTGAAGCCGAGGCTGAGCAGGACGTAGAGGATCAGCGACCACATGGTGGAGCGGACCGTGCGTATCTTCGTCCATTCGGCGAGCAGCAGCCGCGCGAACCCCGGCCGCTTGTGCGCGGTGGGGCCGCCGGCTGGCTGCGCGGCGTGCTCGGTGGCGGCGGCGGTCATCGGACCTCCCCCTTCTCGGCGGGACCGGCGGCGGGCTGGACGGCGGGCTGCGCCGTGGCGGGCGCGGCCGCCGCGTCGTACTCGACGCTGTCGCGGGTCAGCTCCATGAAGGCGCTCTCCAGCGAGCCGCGGGTCGGGGTCAGCTCGTGCAGGACGAGTCCCTCGGCGGCCGCGAGCTCCCCGACGCGGGGGGCCTCCATGTCGATCACGGTCAGCAGCGCGTCGCCGTCGGGCCGGATCTTGGCGCCCTCGGCCGCGAGGACCTCCGACAGCCGGGCGGCGTCGGGGCTGCGGACGGTCACCGCCTTCTCGGTGCTGCGCTCGACGAACTCCTCGGTGGAGCAGTCGGCGATGAGCTTGCCGCGGCCGATGACGATGAGGTGCTCGGCGGTCACGGCCATCTCGTTCATGAGGTGGCTGGAGACGAACACCGTGCGCCCCTCGGACGCGAGCCGCTGCATGAGCGTCCGGATCCAGACGATGCCCTCCGGGTCGAGGCCGTTGACGGGCTCGTCCAGGATCAGCACCTGCGGGTCGCCCAGCAGCGCGGCGGCGATGCCGAGCCGCTGCCCCATGCCGAGGGAGAAGCCGCCGGCGCGCTTGCGGGCGACACCGGTCAGCCCGACGAGCTCGACGACCTCGTCGACGCGCTTGCGGTCGATGCCCTGCGTCTGGGCGAGCACCAGCAGGTGGTTGTAGGCGCTGCGGCCGGTGTGGACGGCCTTGGCCTCCAGCAGTGCCCCGACGGTGCGCAGCGGCGACGGGAGGTCCCGGTAGTGGACGCCGTGGATGCGGGCGTCGCCGCGGCTCGGTTTGTCCAGGCCGAGCAGGAGCCGCATGGTGGTCGACTTCCCGGCGCCGTTGGGGCCGAGGAAGCCCGTCACCCGGCCGGGGACGACGGTGAAGGAAAGGTCATCCACGGCGACCTTGTCGCCGTAGCGTTTTGTGAGGTTCTTCGCCTCGATCATGCACACATCCTGGATGTATTGCCGACGTACAGTGCGATCGAATCACCGTAGCGTCCCGGGCACCGGGGGCGGTTCCTCCTCAGGGTGGAGTCCCGCCCCACCGGGTCTCGGAGAAATGGCCCGCGGGGGACCACTTCCCGCCTCCGGGCCCGCAGAACCATTTCCGGGGGGCGCGGTGTGCGGGATCCGGCGCGGCCGCCCCCTGACCTCGGACGCGGACCCCGCACGCCGTTATTGACCGTTTGCCAATAGGTGGGCGAGGATGACCGGGCCCGCCCCCGACCCACGGGAGGTCCCGTGCCCGCCACCCCGCAGATCCCCGCCGGTGAGCAGCTCGCCGAGCGGCTCGCCGACCGGGACGTGCTGCGCCGGGTCGCCGCCGAGCCGCTCATCGGCCTCGGCGCCGGCCGCGCCCTGCTGATGCAGCTGGCCCATCCGCGGGTGGCGCTGGGCGTGGCCGAGCACAGCGACTTCGCCGACCGGCCCCTCGCCCGCCTGTTCGGCACCCTGGACTTCCTGCTGATCGTGACGTTCGGGACGCCGGAGGAGGTCGCGCGGATCGCCGCGAAGGTCCGCGGCATCCACAACACCGTCCGCGGCGACGGCTACACCGGCAACGACCCCGACCTGCAGCTGTGGGTGAACGCCACCCTGATCGACTCGGCGCTGCACATCTACGAGCACGTCATGCGCCCCCGCGGCGGCGAGGCCGGCCTGGCCGCGGAGTACTACCGCCAGTCCCGCGTCGTCGCCGAGGTCCTCGGCTGCCCCCTGGACGCCCAGCCCCCGGACCTCGCCGCGTTCCGCGCCTACATGGCCGAGACGCTCGCGGAACTGGAGGTCACCGACACCGCCCGCAAGGTCGCCGACGCGGTGCTGCGGCCCCGCAAGCTGCGCGTCCTCGCCCCCGGGCTGGCGGTGTTCCGGCTGCTCACGGCCGCGCTGCTGCCCGCGGAGCTGCGCGACCAGTACGGGCTGCCGTGGAACGACCGCCGCCGCCGCATCGCCGGGATGATGCTGGGCACCGCCACCCGCGTGCACCGCCTGACGCCCGGGGTGCTGCGCCGGCCGCCGCAGCCGCTGCTGGTGAAGCTGGCGAGCTTCCGCGTGAACCGCACGCTGTCGGCCCGCCGCGCCCGCCGCCGCGCCTGACCCGCGGGCCGGGGCCCGCGGGGAGGACGCTCGTCAGGCGACCGAGGAGTACGCCACGACGCCGCGGCGCATGGCGTCCATGGCGCGCCGGGCGGTCTTGCGGATGTGGCTGTTGGGCGGGGCGGCGTCGGCGACCTGGCCGAGCAGGTCCAGGAGCTGCTTGACGGCGCGGACGAAGTCGCCCGCGGTCAGGTCGCTCTCGAGGAGGACCGCGTCGAGGTCGTCGCCCTTCGCCCACCGGTACGCCGTCCACGCGAACCCGAGGTCGGGCTCGCGCAGGAACGCGACCCGGTTGTCGCGCTCGACGGCGTCCAGCTCGCCCCACAGCCGTACCATCGCCGCCAGCGCGTCCTGCGCGGCGCCCGCGGGGGTGCGGGGCGGCGCGGCGTCGTCGGGCTGCCGCGACTCGTACACCAGCGCGGACACGCACGCGGCCAGCTCGGCGTGGCCGAGCTTCTCCCACAGGCCCTCGCGGAGGCTCTCGGCGGTGAGCAGGTCCAGCTCGTTGTAGATGCGGCCGAGCCGGCGCCCCTCCTCGGTGACCGAGTCGCCGTCCAGGTAGCCGAGCTGCTGCAGGACTGCGCACACGCGGTCGAACGTCCGCGCGATGACCTGGGAGCGGCCCTCGACGCGGCGCCGCAGCTGCTCGGTCTCGCGGTCCAGGCGGTGGTACCGCTCGGCCCACCGGGCGTGCTCCTCGCGCCGGTCGCAGCCGTGCACGGGGTGGCGGCGCAGCTCGGCGCGCAGCGAGGTGACCTCGGCGTCCTCGGCCGCCGCGGAGTCGGCGCGGGTCCGCTTGCGGGCCCGCACGTCGTCGGGGACCTTGTTGCGCAGCGTGGACGCGAGGTCGCGGCGGTCCTGCGGGTTGCGGGGGCTGAACGACTTGGGGATGCGCAGCCGCTCGACGGGTTCGACGGCGCGGGGGAAGTCCTGGATCGACAGCCGCTGCACCGACCGGTTCACCGTCAGCACCAGCGGCGCGGGCCCGTCGGAGCGGCGGCCCACCCCGGGGTCCAGGACGACGGCGAGGCCGGAGCGCCGCCCGGACGGCACGACGATGACGTCGCCGGGCCGCAGGTGCTCCAGCGACCGGGCGGCCTCGGCGCGGCGGGCGCCGGCCCGCTCCCGCGACAGTTCGGCCTCCCGGTCCGACAGGCGGCGCCGCATCGCCGCGTACTCCATGAAGTCGCCCAGGTGGCACTCGGCGGCCTTCGCGTACCCGGCGAGGGCCTCCTCGTTCTTGTGGACCTGCCGGGCGAGGCCGACGACGGCGCGGTCGGCCTGGAACTGCGCGAACGACTCCTCCAGCAGCGTGCGGGCCCGTTCGATGCCGACGGCGCCGACGAGGTTGACGGCCATGTTGTACGACGGCCGGAAGCTGGAGTTCAGCGGGTAGGTACGGGTGCTCGCCAGGCCCGCGACCGACGCCGGTTCGACGTTCGGGCCCCACACCACGACGGCGTGGCCCTCCACGTCGATGCCGCGCCGCCCGGCGCGGCCGGTCAGCTGGGTGTACTCGCCGGGGGTGAGGTCGACGTGCGCCTCGCCGTTCCACTTGTCGAGCTTCTCGATCACGACGGTGCGGGCGGGCATGTTGATGCCGAGCGCGAGCGTCTCCGTCGCGAACACCGCCTTGATCACCCCGCGGGTGAACAGCTCCTCGACGATCTCCTTGAACGTCGGCAGCATCCCGGCGTGGTGGGCGGCGACGCCCCGCTCCAGGGCGGCGAGGAAGTCGCCGTACCCGAGGATCCGCAGGTCCTCGGCGGCGATGTCGGCGGTGCGCAGCTCGGCGTGCGCGCGGATCTCCTCGGCCTCCTCCCGGGAGGTGAGCCGGATCCCGGCGTGCAGGCACTGCATGACCGCGGCGTCGCAGCCGGCACGGCTGAAGATGAACGTGATCGCCGGGAGCAGCCCGGCGCGGTCCAGCCGCTCGATCACGTCGGGCCGCGCGGGGGGCCGGAACCGCTGCGGGCGGGGCGCGCGGCGGCGGCCGGTGCGGCGGCCCTGGTTGACCTTGGCGCGGCGGACCTCCTCCACCGCCATCCGGGTCAGCTGCGGGTTCAGCCGCGCCTGCCGGTCCTTGCCCTTGCCGGTGTCGACGAACAGGTCGTACAGGCGGGTGCCGACGAGCATGTGCTGGAACAGCGGGACGGGGCGGTGCTCGTCCACGATCACGGCCGTGTCGCCGCGGACCTCCTGCAGCCACTCGCCGAACTCCTCGGCGTTGCTGACGGTCGCCGACAGCGCCACGATCCGCACCGACTCCGGGACGTGGATGATCACTTCTTCCCAGACGGCGCCGCGGAACCGGTCGGCGAGGTAGTGGACCTCGTCCATCACCACGAACGCCAGGCCGCCGAGGGTGTGCGACCCCGCGTACAGCATGTTGCGCAGGACCTCGGTCGTCATCACCACGATCGGGGCCTCGCCGTTGACGCTGTTGTCGCCGGTGAGCAGCCCGACCTTCTCGGGCCCGTAGCGGCGGACGAGATCGGCGTACTTCTGGTTCGACAGCGCCTTGATCGGCGTGGTGTAGAAGCACTTGGTGCCGCCGGTGAGGGCGAGGTGGACGGCGAACTCCCCCACCACCGTCTTGCCGGAGCCGGTGGGCGCGGCCACCAGCACGCCGCTGCCGCCCTCCAGCGCCTTGCACGCCTCGATCTGGAACGGGTCCAGGCCGAAGTCGTACAGGGTGCGGAAGTCCAGCAGGGCCGGGCCGCTGCCCGCGGTGCGCTCGCGGTAGGAGGCGTACCGCTCCGCCGGGCTCTGCCCGGCCGGCGTCGTATCGGGGGAGGTCATGCCTTCGAGCCTACGGTTTCGACAGGCCCGATTCCCAATCGATTGATCGGCCGCCGCCGGCGCGCCGCGCCGCCGCCGCGGCAACCGCCGCGTCAGCCGGTGCGGCCGCCCTTCTCCAGCTCGGCGTCGATCGCCTCCAGGTCCAGCGGGGAGGCCTCGTCGTCGGACAGGCCGGCGTACTCGTCGCCCGGGCGGACCCTGCGGCGGTCGTGGAAGTACGCGAACAGCTCGGCGAACTCGAACAGCACGATCGTCGGCAGCGCCAGCGCCAGCATGGTGACCGGGTCCTGGCTGGGGGTGGCGACCGCGGCGAACACGAACACCCCGAACACCAGCAGCCGCCGCGACTTGCGGATCCGCTCGTGGGACAGCACCCCGACGAGGTTGAGCATGACGACGAACAGCGGCAGCTCGAACGTCAGCCCGAAGATGAACAGCATCGCCTGGGCGTAGCCGAGGTAGTCCTGGACGCCGACCAGGACCGTCGTGTCGCCCGGCGCGAGCCCGATGAAGATCTGCAGGCCCTTGTCCATCGTCACGTACGCCAGCGCGGCGCCGAGGAAGAACAGCGGCACCGCGGCCGTCATGAACACGTAGGTGTAGCGCCGCTCCTTGTTGTACAGCCCGGGCGCGATGAACGCCCAGAGCTGGTACAGCCACACCGGTGACGACAGCACCGCGCCGATCATCAGCGAGACCTTCAGCCGGACGAAGAACCCGTCGAAGATCCCGTGCACCACCAGGTCGCACTTGCCCTCCAGGCAGTGCTCGGGCGGGATCTGCGTGTACGGCTGCTTCAGGAAGTCCCAGATCGGCTCGAACAGGATCCAGCCGATGACGGCGCCGACCACGAGGCCGAGGATCGCCTTGATCAGCCGGTTGCGCAGCTCGCGGAGATGCGCCATCAGCGGCATGCGGCCATCGGGGGCGGCGGCGTCGCGCCTGTTCAGCCTCTTCATCGTCGCATTCAGGCTCGGGGGTCGGTGGTCGTCGCGGGGCGGCGGTCAGCCGCCGTCGCGAACGCGGCCCGGGTCCGACACCGGAACGCCCTGGATCGGCTCACCGGAGCCGAGCGCGCCGCGCGCCTGCTGGGAGCCGTCGCCGTGCTCGCGCGCCGGGGGGTTCTGCGCGGCCGGCGCGGCCTTGGCGGACCTTCTGTCCTCGTCGCCGTCATCGTCGTCGTGCAGGCCCTTCGTCTCGGCCTTCAGGATCCGGGCCGACTTACCGAGCGAACGCGCGAGCGTGGGGAGCTTCGCCGATCCGAACAGCAGCAAGACGACGGCAAGGATGATCAGAATCTCGGTCGTGCCAAGTCCAGCCATGACATTCCTTCTCAGCAGGGGTGCTCAGGTAGATCGTACGCCGTCCTCGGGCGGTTGTGGGGCCCGCGTTCCCTCCATCCGCGAGACTTCGTCGCGCAGCGCCGAGTGCCCGTGCTCCAGCCGCCGCCTGGTCCGCTCCAGCTCACGGCCGAAGCGCCGCACGCCCAGCCACACCTTGAACGCGCACCAGGCGAGGACGACCAGGCCCACGAAACCCAGCGACACCGACACCGCAACCCACGCCACCCGGCCACGGTAGCCGATCCGCTCAGGCCATGCCGTAGCGGGCCAGGGCCCGGGCCGCGTCCTCGCGGATCCCCGAGGCCAGCGGCTCGGGCGCCACCACGCGCCCCTGGTCGCCGAGCCGCAGCGCCAGCCCCCGGATCCACCGGCTGTCGGGCGTGCGCAGCACCACCCGCAGCCGCCCCTCCCCCAGCTCCTCGACGCTCTCGCACGGGTAGTAGTCGGCGACCCACCGGCCCCGCGGCGTCAGCTCCAGCGTCACCGCCTCGTCCTGCGGCGACGGCCGGAACAGGCCCGCGTCGACGTCGATCGGCTCGGCGTCGTCCGGCACCCGCGCCGCCACGTCCAGCACCTCCAGGCCGGCGATCCGGTCCAGCTTGAACAGCCGCACCGCCTCCGCCCGCCGGCACCACCCCTCCAGATAGGTGTTGCCCTCCACCACCAGCAGCCGCATCGGGTCGACGTCGCGCTCGGTGTTCTCGTCCCGCGCCGGGACGTAGTACGTCAGGTGCACGCGGCGGCCGCCCGCGATCGCGTCCCGCAGCCGCCCGAGGACCACGCCGCCGGGGTCGGCCGAACCGCCGCGGGCGTCGACCTCCACCGCCACCTGCCCCGCCACCGACGCCGCCGCGCCCGCCGCGGTCTCCAGCTTGGCGATCAGCCGGCTGAGCGCGTCCCGGTCGTCCAGCCCCGGGATGCCCGCCAGCATCCGCAGCGCCACCAGCAGCGCCGCCGCCTCGTCCACCTTCAGCCGCAGCGGCCGCGCGATCGACTCGGCCTCCGCCACCGTGATCTCCCCGCCCTCGTAGGACAGGTCGATCGGGCAGTACGGGTCCGGGGCCCGCAGCTCCACGCACCACAGCAGGTTCAGGTCGTCGATCAGCTGCTTCTCGGTCACCCCGAACGCCGCGGCGGCCTCCCCGAGCAGCACCGAGTCGCGGTTCACCACGTACGGGACCAGCGCCAGCAGCCGCCCCAGCCGGTCCGTCGACGTCGTCGCCTGCCCCCGGGCCGGCGCCTTCGCCGCGCCCCCCGGGGTCTTCGCCGGAGTCCGCGCCGTCATCGCCCCTCCACCGTCCCCTCCGGCCCCGTCAGCCTCTCCGGCTCCGCCGGGCCCTCCGGCTCCGCCGGGCCGTGCCCGCACGCCAGCACCGACTTCAGGTGCTGGATCACCGCCTCCCGCAGGTCCGGCGGATCGAGCACCACGACGTCGTCGGCGAACCGCGCCAGGTACGGCGCGAACCGGTCCGCGTCCCGGAACGTCAGCGTCGCCTCGTCCCACTCCCCGTCGGCGGGCCCGTCCTGCGCGGGACGCACGTCCCTCGCCCACCGCCGCGGCCCCTGCGCCGCCCCGGCCCGCAGCAGCACCGCCGCCGGCCGCGGCTCGCTCACCGGGTCGCCCCAGTCGAACGCGATGCGCCGCACGTCCACCCCGTCGGGCACCGTCACCGACCCCGCCGGGCCGTCCGCCGACACCTCGCCCGCGATGCGGCTCAGCCGGAACACCCGCTGCTCGCCGCGGTCCCGGTCGAACCCCACCACGTACCAGCGGCCCCGGCGGCTCACCACGCCCCACGGCTCCAGGTGCCGCCGCGCCACCGACGTCCGCCCGATCCCCCGGTAGTCGAACGCGACCGGCCGCCCGTCCCGCACCGCCTCCCACAGCGCCGGGAACGCCGGGTCCTGGGTGTTGACGCGCGGCTCGATGCCCACCGCCGCCGGCGCGTCGGTCTCCACCCCCGCC
>NZ_SMKB01000532.1:0-724 GCF_004348575.1 Actinomadura sp. 7K534 | reverse complement strand
CGGTGCCCCTCACCGCCCCCGCTACCGGACAAGGTCTGGATCAACCCGCCACCCCAACCCCAGACCGACAACAAGCCACAAACCACCCACGTGGCCTGACGTCTCATCCGGTTTGACAGGTTCCGCCTTTCGGATCAGTTCGCAGGACATTTCTTGCGTGAGTGCCCGGGAACGGAGGTCAATCAGGGTACGCGCAAGGATGGAAAGGTCTGCGGGGTTGTCCGTCGTGATGCCACGGACGGCAGTCTCGATGTAAGCGACCTCGCTGCGATCCTCCATCGCTGCGACCACGAAGGCCCCCATGTTGCCGTCATGCTCGCCACTTCCCAAGACTACTTGAACCGTGACATTCGGCAACGAGCTGATGGTGACCCTCAGTTCACGCTGGCCGAGCCGGATGGAGTCGCGATGGCCGTCTCACGTCAGACGCCACGCCTCTGACCAGGTCAAACTCATACACCACCTCGGTGGAGCGCAACCGCCACAACGTTGTTCCAGAAGGTCCCATGCGCCCCTTCCGGGAGTAGATAGCCATAGCCACTCTCGAGCACGACGCATTGTGGCCACGATCACGCAACAGGCGAAGCCCGATGTCACACTGAGCCCATTTCATCCTGTGGCGGCGGGCTGCTGGTCACAGCATGATCGCGATGCGCCGGTTGGGGCATGACGTAGAGAGACCCCTGGTAGACGGGTTGATCACCACAATCACGTCGCCTGAACC
>NZ_SMKB01000531.1:0-728 GCF_004348575.1 Actinomadura sp. 7K534 | reverse complement strand
AAGGGGGCACGGGGTGAGTTCGTGCACGAGGTGACCCGTCGGCCCATCTGGCGGCTGCTCCTGCGGGGGCTCGGCGTCTACCTGCCCGGTTGGGAGATGCCGGCGGGGGCCCTGCGTTCCCGGGACGGATTCGGCCCGCCCGCGTACCTGAACGGCGACGCCGGGTTCGGCCTGCAGATCTCCGGGCGGCGCAGGGGGCTGGAGCCCGACCGGGAGATCTACGTCCGAGGGCGGGAGAATCCGAGCTTCGGCATAGTCGTGGCGGGCCCGGCGGCGGCCATCGGCAGCCGCGTGGTGGACGCGGAGGTGCTGATGCGCTTCGCGCGGAGGCTGACGTTCGAGGAGCTCTTCGACACCGGCGACGCCGATTCCGTCCCGTACGCGGTGCGAGGGGCGCGCGCGGTGGAGAACGCGGTGTTCCTTGATCGAGCGGCCGGCATCGGGCTCTGCGCCGAGGTCGATCCGGTGTCGCGCGCCCTGACGTGCCCGCTGTACGTGCGACTGGGCGGCCCGGCGGAGCGAACCGTGCGGGTCTACGGCATGGCCGCCCAGCCGGTCGGGGCTCCTGGCTGACGCGGGGCAGCGTCACAGCCGGGCGGAGAGCGCGGTGTCTCGAAGCCGGATGGTTCTGGGCTCGATGCGGAGGTCGGCTCGGGGCTTCTGGGCTGCTGTCTCTTATACACATCTGACGCTGCCGACGAATAGCCTTGTGTAGTACTCGGTGGGCG
>NZ_SMKB01000530.1:0-730 GCF_004348575.1 Actinomadura sp. 7K534 | reverse complement strand
CCCCCGCAACGCGCCCCCTCCGGAAACTCCCCCCAGCAACCGCCATATAGGGTCACAAACCATGGACGACGGCACGCGCTGGATCGACCTCAACGGAGCAGTCAACGCCCGCGACCTCGGCGGACTCCCCACCACCGACGGACGCACCACACGCCGCGCACGCATCCTGCGCTCCGACAACCTCCAGCACCTCACGGTCACCGACGTACGGCTCCTCCTCGACGACTACGCCCTCAAGAACATCATCGACCTGCGCAGCAGCGCCGAAGTACGCCTCGAAGGACCCGGCCCCCTCACCCGCGTGCCGTCCATCACCGTCCACCACCTGTCCCTGTTCCCCGAAGGCGGCCGCCACACCGACGCCGCCGCCGACACCGTCGAGATCGACAAAGTCCTCCCCTGGCAGAACGGCACCGCCCAGAGCCCCGGACCCGACCGCCCCACCGGCCACTACCTCGGCTACCTCAACGACCGCGGCGACTCCATCGTCACCGCCCTGCGCGTCATGACCCGCACCGACGGCGCCGCACTCGTCCACTGCGCCGCCGGCAAGGACCGCACCGGCGTCGTCTGCGCCCTCGCCCTCGACGCCGCCGGCGTCACCCGCGAAGCCATCGTCGCCGACTACGCCCAGACCGGCGACCGCATCGACGCCGTCCTGAGCCGCCTCCGCGCCAGCGACACCTACGCCGCCGACCTCGACTCCCGCCCCGCCGACTCCCACCTCCCC
>NZ_SMKB01000058.1:0-34631 GCF_004348575.1 Actinomadura sp. 7K534 | reverse complement strand
ATATAGCTGGGGCCGTAGATTTGCGTAGAAACCGCTACGGCGTGTCGCGTGCCCGCGCGGCGCCCTGCAGCGTGCGGCACCGTCCGGGGGCGCGGGGGTGCGGAGCATCGGGGACCTGTGGTCGCCGTCACGCTGGTCGGTGCGGACCCGCGTGACCGCCATCGCGACCCTTTTCGTCGCCCTCCTGCTGGCGGCCGGTGCCGTGATCTTCTACCAGGTCGTCCGGTCCACCGTGTACGACGGCCTGCACGATCAGGGGGTCGCCGCGGTCAACGAGCTGTCCGCGCTCGTCCGCACGAGCGACCCGCGGGGCCGGCTGCGCGTCCTGGACCCGGAAGTCACGCTCTTGCAGGTGGTGGACGACGTGGGCGTCGTGCTCGCCAGCAGCGGTCAACTGGAGGGGTACGGCCCGCTGCAGGTACCCGAACCGCGCGTACCGGAAGACCCCGTCTACGACACGATCGAGATCCCGGGCAAAGGCGAGGTCTACCTGGTCACCCAGCGCGTGTGGTCCCGCGGCGGCTGGCGGATCGTGCACGCGGGGACGGCCATCAACGAGTTCAGCCAGTTCCGGGCTTCGTTCATGGGCTCGCTCATGGCGGTGGTGGTCATCGGCACCGCCGCGGTCGGCTACATCGTGTCGCTGTCGGTGCGGCGGGCGCTGCGCCCGGTGCGGGAGATGAGCGCCGAGCTCGCCGAGATCACCGGCCGTGCCCCGGACCGCCGCGTGACCGTCCCCCACCCGAACGACGACGTGTCGGAGCTGGCGGAGTCGGTGAACGTGACGCTGAGCAGGCTGGAGGACGTCCTCGACCGGCAGCGCGGCTTCGTCGCGGACGTCTCGCACGAGCTGCGCAGCCCGCTCACCGGACTGCGCGCCCAGCTGGAGCTGGCACTCGAACAGCCCGAGGACGAGGACTGGCCGGCGGTCGCCCGCGCGGCGCTCGCCGACGCGGACCGGCTGCAGGGCATCGTCAGCGACCTGCTGATCCTGGCGAAGCTCGGTGCGGGCGTGCACGTCGGGCGGGAGCGGATCGATCTCGGGGCGCTGGTCCGGGCGGAGGTGACGCAGCGCGAGCGGAGGGTCCCCGTCGAGGTCGAGACAGTGGAGGGGGCCATGGTCCGGGCCACGCCCCACCACCTGGTCCGGGTGCTGACGAACCTGGTCGAGAACGCCCAGCGGCACGCCGCGTCGCGCATCTGGGTGACCGTTGCCGTGTCCGAGTCGCACGCCGTCCTGGAGGTGCTGGACGACGGTGCCGGGATCGCCCCCGAGGACCGGGAGCGCATCTTCTGGCGGTTCCACCGGCTCGCCGAGAGCCGCGAGCTCGACCAGGGCGGCACCGGCCTCGGGCTGACGATCTCCCGCGACATCGCCCGCGCGCACGGCGGGACGCTCGTCGCCGCCGACAGCGACCGGGGCGCGCGGTTCGTGCTGCGCATCCCGCTCGACGAGCCCTGACCGGGCCGGTCACCCGGCGGCGAGCGGCGGGCGGCGCCACGCGTGCCGGGTGGCCTGCTCGAACGCGTGCCCGATCTGCAGCACGGCGAAGTCCGCGTGGTGCGGCCCGACGATCTGGAGCCCGACCGGCAGGCCGTCCCCGGTGAAGCCGGCGGGCACCGACAGCGCCGGGCAGCCGGTCGCCGAGATCAGGAAGCACGACCGCATCCACTCCAGGTAGTCGTGCATCGGCTGCCCGGCGACCTCCTCCGGGTACTCAAGTGCGGCGTCGAATGGCGGCACCTGGCTGACCGGCAGGAGCAGCGCGTCGTACCGCTCGAAGAACTCCCGGACCCGGTGGAACAGTGCCGTGTGCAGCACTTCGGCTCGCCCGAGGTCGGCGCCGGTGAGGGAGCGCCCCGCGTCGATGTTCTCCGCGAGGGAGGTCTTGAAGTCCGCGCGGCGCTCGTCGAGCAGCGGGCGGAGCGCGATGTCCCAGTGCCAGGCGCGCAGCGTCCGGAAGACCTCGTCCGACCCCGAGAGGTCGGGGCACGCCTCCTCGACCGCGCAGCCGAGCTCCTCGAACACCTTCGCGGCCGGTTCGAGGACGCCGGTGACCGCGGGGTCGACGGGGACGGCCCCGCCGAGGTCGGGGGACCAGGCGACGCGCAGCCCGGCGAGGTCGCGGCCGAGCGGCGCCGCGAAGACCGAGCCGGGCGTCTCCAGCGCGATCGGGCTGCGCGGGTCGGGTCCGGCGAGCACCGACAGCAGCAGCGCCACGTCCGCCACCTCGCGCGCCATCGGGCCCTGCACGCCGAGCGTCGCCCAGCCCGCCGGCACCGGCCACGACGGCACCCGGCCCGGCGACGGGCGGAACCCGACGACATTGCAGAACGACGCGGGGTTGCGCAGCGACCCACCCATGTCGCTGCCGTCGGCGAGCGGATGCATGCCGCAGGCCAGCGCCGCCGCGGCCCCGCCGCTGCTGCCGCCCGCCGAGCGGGACGGGTCGTAGGGGTTGCGGGTCAGCCCGAACAGCGGGTTGAACGTGTGCGATCCGGCGGCGAACTCCGGCACGTTCGTCTTGCCGAGCGTGATCACCCCGGCCGCCCGCATCCGCTCCACGACCAGCTCGTCGGCGTCGGGCACGTGCTCGGCGAAGATCGGCGACCCGGACGTCGTGCGGATGCCCCCGGTGGCGTGGGTGTCCTTGTGCGCGGCGGGCAGGCCGTGCAGCGGACCGGGCCGCTCCCCGGCGGCGAGCCGCTCGTCCGCCTCCCGTGCCTGCCGCATCGCGTCCTCCGCGATCAGCGTGACGATGGCGTTGACCTCGGGGTTCGTCCGCTCGATCTGGTCGAGGTGCGCCTGGACGACCTCCCGCGCCGACAGTTCCCTGGCCCGGATCCGGCGGGCCAGATCGCGGGCGGAGGCGAAGTGGATCTCATCGGACACCGTGTGGATCTCATCGGACACCGTGTGTTTCCCTTCTCCGGAGGCCCCTCCAGTGTCCCCCGCGCGGCGGCTGACCTGGCCATGCGGTCATGATGGTCGCGTGACGGAACGGGTGGGAGCGCGCGAGCTGCTGCGCCGTGTGCTGGACGATGGAACCTGGACGTCGTGGGACGCCCCGCCCGCCGGGCCGGATCCCGCGTCGCCCTACGGGGCGGAACTCGCCGCCGCCCGCGAGCGCAGCGGGTGCGACGAGGCCGTCATCACCGGCGAGGGGCGCCTGCGGGGCCACCGGGTCGCGTTCGTCGTCTCCGAGTTCCGCTTCCTCGCCGGCTCGATCGGCCTCGCCACCGCCGACCGGATCGTCGCCGCCGTCGAGCGCGCCACCGCCGAGGGCCTGCCGCTGGTCGCCGCGCCGTCGTCCGGCGGGACGCGCATGCAGGAGGGCACCGCCGCGTTCGTGCAGATGGCCCGGATAACCGCCGCCGTCAGGGCGCACCGCGCCGCCGGGCTGCCGTACCTCGTCTACCTGCGGCACCCCACGACCGGCGGGGTGTTCGCCTCCTGGGGGTCGCTGGGGCACGTGACGGCGGCGGAACCGGGTGCGCTGATCGGTTTCCTCGGGCCGCGCGTCTACGAGGGCCTGTACGGGGAGCCGTTCCCCGCCGGCGTGCAGGTCGCGGAGAACCTCGCGGCCAAGGGGCTGCTGGACGCCGTGGTCGGCATCGACGACCTCACCGAGGTGGCGTCCCGCGCGCTGAACGTCCTGTGCGGGGACGCGCCTCCGGCCGCTCCGCCCCCTCCTCCCGCGGAGGCCCTCCCGGAGACGGCGGCGTGGGAGTCGATCGAGCGGTCGCGGCGCCAGGACCGTCCTGGCGTCCGCGAACTCCTCCGGCATGGCGCCACGGACGTGACACCCCTCTCGGGCACCGGCCAAGGGGAGGCCGAGCGGGGGATGCTCCTCACGCTGGCCCGCTTCGGCGGCGCGCCCTGCGTCCTCGTGGGCCAGGACCGGAGCAGCCAGCGCGGCGGCCACCCCCTCGGCCCCGCCGGGCTGCGCGTGGCGCGGCGCGGGATGCGGCTGGCCGCGGAGCTGTCGCTGCCGCTGGTCACCGTGGTCGACACGCCGGGCGCCGCCCTGTCGGCGGAGGCGGAGGAGGGCGGCCTCGCGGGCGAGATCGCCCGCTGCCTGGCCGACCTGATCACCCACCCGTCGCCGACGCTCTGCCTGCTGCTGGGCGAGGGCACGGGCGGCGCGGCGCTGGCGCTGCTGCCCACCGACCGGGTGCTCGTGGCGCGGCACGCGTGGCTGTCCCCGCTCCCGCCCGAGGGCGCCTCGCTGATCGTCCACCGGACCACCGCGCGGGCGGACGAGGTCGCGGCGGCCCAGGGCGTCCGCTCCGCGGACCTCCTGCGCGACGGCTTCGCGGACGAACTCGTCCCCGAGCACCCCGACGCGGCGGAGGAGTCCGAGGCGTTCTGCCGCCGCGCGGCAGCCGCCGTGGAGCGGGGACTCTCCGGCCTGGTTCCCGGCGGCCCGGCCGCCCGGCAGGCCCGGTACCGTCCCCCTGCATGACCGAACCCGCCATCAGGGCCGGCTACGACGCCGTCGCCGCCCGCTACGCCGACATGTTCCGCGACATCCTCGACGACCTGCCCGTGGACCGCGCGCTGATCGCCGCGTTCGCGGAGCTGGTGCGGGGCAGCGGCGCCCCCGTCGCCGACCTCGGCTGCGGCCCCGGCCACGTCACCGCCCACCTGGCGTCGCTCGGGCTCCCCGCGTTCGGCGTCGACCTGTCCCCGGAGATGATCGCGCTGGCCCGGAAGGACCATCCGGACCTCCGCTTCGCGGAGGGCACGATGACGGCCCTCGACCTGCCGGACGCCGGGCTCGGCGGGATCCTCGCCTGGTACTCGGTCATCCATCTGGACCCCGGCGACCTCCCGGCGGTGTTCGCCGAGTTCCACCGCGTCCTGGCGCCCGGCGGGCACGTCCTGATCGCCTTCCAGACCTGCGGCGGCGACGCGCCCCTGGCCTTCGACCACAAGGTCGTCCGCGCCCACCGCTGGCCGCCGGGACGGCTCTCCGCCCTGCTCCGCGACGCCGGTTTGACCGAGGTGGCCCGCCTGATCCGCGAGCCGGCCGAGCACGACCGCTTCCCGGCGGCGAACCTGCTCCTCCGCAAACCCGCGTAGGGCCGCGGGTCCGTCCCTCCGGCGGGTCCCCCGCGCGGGGGAGCGGGATGCGTCCGGTGGGTGATCCGGACGGGCGGTCAGAGCTGTGACCTTGGTTGCCGGGAGAGAACCGAGCCTGAGGAGACAGCGATGACCGTACTGGCAACACGCCCGGCTGCGGCCGGGCGGCTGCGAGCGGCATGGGCGGCGGCCCACGACCCCGTTCCCGGCGTCCCGCGCTGGGCGCGGATCGCAGCGCTGGCCGTCCCGCTGGTCGTGCTGCCCTCCGGGCTGTGGCGCGTCGCGGTGTTCACCCTCCACCTGCCGATCGCCGAGGGCGTCCTCATGGAGGGCGACGTGAACGGTGACCTTCCGGGCTGGTTCCCCATGGAGCTCTACGTCGTGCTGCTCTCGGTCCTGTCGGAGGCGGTGGCCTTCACCGCCGTGGGGTTGATCGCCCGCTGGGGCGAGGTGTTCCCCCGGTGGATGCCGGGCCTGCGCGGACGCCGCGTCCCCGTCTCCGCCGCGGTGGTCCCGGCCGCCGCGGGCGCCGCGTTCCTGACCGTGCTGTGGACGGCGGCGGTCGGGAACTTCCTGCTCTTCCAGGAGACCATGCAGGGACGCCCGCTGCCGGAGGGCTTCCCCCTCAACTTCGACGACTGGAAGGGCGTCATCGGCGTGGTCTCGTACGTGCCGCTGGTGGCGTGGGGGCCGCTGCTCGCCGCGGTGACCTACGCCTACTACCGCCGCCGCACCCGCTCGGGCACCTGACCCGGCGGGCCGTTCCCGGTGGCCCGGCGGCGCGCACGGCGGGGTGTGCCCCCGGACTACCGGAGAGTACGGTTGGCGGGACCCCCTGGGCTTGGAGGATCGCATGCCGCAGTTGACCGAGTTGATTTCGCCCGCGGCGGCCGGTGCCGTGCTCCGTGCCGTGTTCGGGCTGCCCCGCCCCCTGCGGCGCCTGATCGCCGGGCCGCCCGTGCGGCAGGACGGGCAGGAGCTGGCCCTGGACGCGCAGCTCCTCCTGCTGATGTCGAAGCTCGACCAGCGGTCGCTGGGCGGCGGGTCGCCGGAGGACGCGCGCGCGGGGCTCGCGCGGGCCAAGGAGATGCTCGGCAGGGAGCCCGGCCGTCCGGTGCGGACGCGGGAGGTCGCGATCGCGGACACCGTCACGGGCCGGCTCTACACGCCGAAGGCGCTGCCGGAGGGGTCGCCCCTCCTCGTCTTCTACCACGGCGGCGGATGGGTCATCGGCGACATCGACACCCACGACACCGTGTGCCGGTACCTCGCGGTGCACGCGGAGGTGCGGGTCCTGTCGGTGGGCTACCGGCTCGCGCCCGAGCACCGGTACCCGGCGGCGGCCGAGGACGCCCGCACGGCGTACGAGTACGCGGTCAAGAACGCCGCGGAGCTCGGGGCCGACCCGCAGGCCATCGCGGTCGGCGGGGACAGCGCGGGCGGCAACCTCGCGTCGGTCGTGTCCCTTTTCGCTGACCGCAGGCCCGACTTCGCGCTGCTGTTCTACCCGGCGACCGACCTGTCGGCCCGGCGCCGGTCGCGGGAGCTGTTCGCGGAGGGGTTCTACCTCACCGACGCCGACATGACGTGGTTCAGCGACCACTACTGCCCGCCGGAGCGCAGGACCGAGCCGATGGCCTCGCCGCTGCTGGCGGAGGATCTCGCCGGCTTCCCGCCGACCTACCTGGTCACCGCGGGCTTCGACCCGCTGCGGGACGAGGGGGAGGAGTTCGCCGGGCGGCTCGCGGACGCCGGGGTGCCGGTCGCGCTGCGGCGGCAGGAGGACCTCATCCACGGGTTCGCGAACATGTGGCCGCTCGGCGGGCGGTTCCAGGAGGCGCTGTCGGAGGCGGCCGGGGCCCTGCGCACCGGTCTGTACGCGGGGCCCCGGGGACGCGCCTAGAGGCGGCTAGAGCGGCAGGCCGGTGAAGACCATGACCTTCTCCTCGGTGTAGTCGGCCATGGCCGACCGGAGACCCTCGCGGCCGACGCCCGAGTCCTTCACGCCGCCGTACGGCATCTGGTCGGCGCGGTAGGACGGGACGTCGCCGATCACGACGCCGCCGACGTCCAGCTCGCGGTGCGCGCGGAACGCGATGTCCAGGTTGCGGGTGAAGATGCCCGCCTGGAGGCCGAACTTGGAGTCGTTGACGAGCTCGAACGCCTCGTCGACGCCGTCCACCGGCTGGACGAGCATGACCGGGCCGAAGACCTCCTCGCGGGCGACCTTGGCGTCGGCCGGGACGTCGGCGAGCACGGTCGGCGCGTAGGCGGCGCCCTCGCGGGTGCCGCCGGTCAGGACCTTCGCGCCCGCCGCGACGGCCTCGTCCACCCAGGACTCGACGCGCTCGGCGGCCTCCTCGCTGACCAGCGGGCCGACCTGCGTCTTGTCGTCCCACGGGTCGCCGGTGACCAGCGACGCGACGGTGTCGACGAGCTTCGGCAGGAACGCGTCGTACACGGACCGGTCGACGTACACGCGCTGGACGGCGATGCAGCTCTGCCCGGCCTGGTAGTTGGAGAACAGCCCGATGCGCCCGGCGGCCCAGTCGAGGTCGGCATCGGGCAGGACGACCGCCGCGCCGTTGCCGCCCAGCTCCAGCGTGACGTGCTTGCGGGGCGCCTGGTCCCGGATGGCCCAGCCCACGGGGACCGATCCGGTGAACGACACGATCGGCAGGCGCGGGTCGTCCACGAGGGCGGGCGCCCGGTCGTTCGGGACCGGAAGGATCGAGAACATCCCGGCGGGCAGGTCGGTCTCGGCGAGCAGCTCGCCGAGGAGCAGCGCCGACAGCGGGGTCGCGGGCGCGGGCTTGAGGACGATCGGGGTGCCCGCCGCGATCGCCGGGGCGATCTTGTGGGCGGCGAGGTTCAGCGGGAAGTTGAAGGGCGAGATCCCGAGCACCGGGCCCTTCGGCACGCGGGTGATGTACGCCATCCGGCCCTCGGCGGCGGGATCGGTGTCGAGCCGCTGCACGGTGGCGCCGAACCGGCGGGCCTCCTCCGCGGCGAACCGGAACGTGGAGATCGCGCGGGTGACCTCGCCGCGCGCCCACAGCAGCGGCTTGCCGTTCTCGCCGGTGATCAGGCGGGCGATCTCCTCAGCGCGTTCGGCGATCCGCGCGGACACGTGCGCGAGCGCGTCGGCCCGCACGTGCAGCGGCAGCGCCGCGGCGTCCTTGCGGAGGGCGTCCGCGGCGGCGATGGCCTCCTCCACCTGGGCGGGCGTCGGCACGGCCACCGTCCCGACCACCCGGCCGTCGTAGGGATGCGTAACGGTCAGCTCGCCGTCACCGGTCTCGGGCCGGCCGGCCAGCCAGAATGGGGTCGCGTTCATGCGTTCACGCTACCTACGGCGCGGACGATTGCGAGTCTCCACGATGTCGAATCGGAGACTCTTCATTGGACATGACGGCGAGGGCGATCCAGAGCTCGACGCGGACCGCCGGGTCGTCGGGGTCGCGGCCCAGGAGCTCGGCGGCCCTGCGCATCCGCGACCGCAGGGTGTGCCGGTGGACGCCGAGCGCCCGTGCCGCCGCCTCGCCCTGCCCGTTGGCCGCGATGTACGCCCGGACGGTGCCTACCAGGTCCTCCGCGCGGAGCGGGGCGAGCAGCGCGTCGGCGAAGGCGCGCGCCGGCCGCGGGTCGAGCAGGCCGAGGACGCCCTGCCCGGGAAGCTCGGAGTGGCGCACGACGTCGCGGCCGGAGCGGGTGGCCGCCGCCAGCGCGTCGCCGGCCTGCCGGAGCGCGGCGGGCAGGTCCGCCGCGGCCGGGTCGCTGACGCCGATGGGGCCGGTGCCCGCGAGCAGCGACTCGACGGTGCCGCTCGCCTCGTCCGGGACGACCACGGCGACGTAGCCGTCCAGCGGCAGCGCGAGGCCGCGTCCGGCGGCGGGGTCGGACTCCAGCGCGTCCAGGACGGCCGCGCCGCCCGCGCAGGCCAGCACCCGGACCGGGCCGCGCGGCACCGCCGGGCCGTCCGCCGGGCGGCCGAGCAGCAGCGCCGCGAGCGAGGCGCGCAGGTCGCGGCCGGTCCGCGGCGCCTCCGACTGGAGGGTCAGCAGGGCGACGGCCGCCCCGACGATGGTGTGCGCGACGTGGGGGAGCGGCGCGCCGGTCCCGACGGCGAGGAACCCGCGGGGCCGCTCGCCCAGCCCGATCCGCTGCACCGCGATGTGCTCGCCCGGCAGCGAGAGCGCCACGCTCGCGGACGGCGCGCCGGTGCTCCGCGCCGCCGGTGGCTCGCCGCCCCGCGCCCCCGGCGCTCTCCGTAGGCGGGTCAGCTCGGGCGTCAGCGCCCCGGCGCGGCGGGCGGCGGACGCCGGTGCGGCGTGCAGGACGCCGCCGGCCGGGTCGAGCAGCAGCGCCCAGCCGCCGAGCAGCCGGGCGAGCCGGGCGACCAGCGCGTCCCGCCCGGTGAGCGCGGCGCGGGTCAGCTCCCGCTGCGCCCGGAACGCGCGGGTCACGTCCTCGTACCACTCGGCGGCGAGCATCCGCGACACCGCCTTGCCGACGGCGATGAACGGCGTCGGGCGCGGCACCTCCAGCAGGACGAGCCCCTGGTCGCGGGCCGCGGCGAGCAGCTCGCCCGGGACGGTGTCGTGGATGACCCCGACCGCGAACCCGAGCCCGGCGACACCGCGCCCGACGAGCCGCGACACGTACCCGGCGGCGCCCGCCGGGGTCAGCCGCATGCCCGTCGTCAGGAGGAGCTCACCGCCCTCCAGGAACGGCGTCGGATCCTCCAGCTCGCTGACCGCGACCCACACGACGGCCGTGTCCGGGAGCGGGCCGGTCAGCGACCGCAGGCCGAGCTGCGGCAGCGCGGCGACCGAGGCCAGGGTGGGCGGCATCGCCATCCTCTGTGCAGGGTGTCTACTTCGCGGGACGCATTTCGCCGTCCCGTACGGTCCATCGTAGGCGCGGCCGCGGGCCGGCCACGGATGTCACCGGCCCTGGCCTCGGCTTTCGGTCCACTCCCGGACATCGCGCCGCGCGAGCAGGCGGCCGGCGAGGAGCAGGCCGCCACCGGCCCCCAGTCCGGGCAGGAAGACCCAGAGGTCCCTGATCTGGAAGTCCTGCTTGGCGGGGATGAGGACGAAGGCGAGCATGACCATCCCGGCGAGGAGCACCACGCCGATGGCGGTGCCGAACTGGGCCATGCGCCCGACGGCCAGGGGGCCGCCCGCCAGGATGCGCATGAACCAGATCCCGGCGGCCAGCGTCCAGAAGATCATGATCGCCGCGGATTTGAGGTCGTGTGCCGTCCCCTGCACGACGGCCCCGGCGACGGCGGCCATCCAGTATGCGGCGAGAATCCCCACACTGACCTCGACGGCCCGGGGCCGGGCGCGCCGCCTGACCGTCCGGACGCCCCTGCGGCAGTAGAGGCCGGGCGCGAAGGCCGTCAGGGCCTCGTCGATGGGGCCGACGGCGGACTGGGCGTGCCCCAGCGGCAGCCGGTAGACGACACCCGGTTCACACCCCGTCTCCACGGCCAGGTGCGCCATCTCCGGATGGGCGTCGCGGAAGGACGCCTCAGCCGGGCGCAGCAAGAGCTCCACCGGTCTCGGCACGCCCGGCCGTCCGGTGTCCGGTTTCGGGAACGAGAACGTGACCCGGGACAGCTCCGGCCAGCCCACCGCCCACGGACTTCCTCGCGGGTCGTGCCAGCGCAGCCCTTCGCCGTCGATTACGAGGCGGCGCGGCCGGAACGCGACGCGCCACATGAGCAGCGGCAGGACCCCGATCAGGGTGAAGACGAGGCCGAGCACGAACGCGGCGATCCGGACGCCGGTCCCGCCGTCCACGTTCCCGGTGATGGCGGACGCGAGCGCGATCAGGCCGAACGCACCGGCGACCGTGCCCCCCACGACCATCTGGCGGGCGTGCACGTTCCCGATGTCGACGGTCACCGGCTCCCGGGGGGTGATCGTTTCACCGGCCATGGCACCCCAGGCTAGGGGGATCGCGCCCGGACGGACCAGCCCCGCATCGCGTGGCACAGCCGCCCGGTGCGGCTCAGCGCGGTTCGAACGACGTGCGGTACAGGCCGGCGAGGATCTCGTAGGAGCGCAGCCGGTCGGCGTGGTCGAAGACCTGCGTCATCACCATGACCTCGTCCACGGCCGTCCGCTCGATCAGCGCGTCCATCTCCTTCCGCACGGTCTCCGGGGCGCCCACCACCTGCTCCGCCAGCCGCGAGTCGATCATCTGCCGCTCCAGCGGCGTGTACGGGTACGCCGCCGCCTCCTCCGGGGTGGGCAGCGGGCCGGGGTGCCCCTGCCGCAGCCGCAGGAACGACAGCGCCTGCGGCATCGCGAGCTCCCGCGCCCGCTCGTCGGACTCGGCGGCCGTGACCGAGACGCCGATCATCGAGTACGGCTCGTCCAGCGCGCCGGGGCGGAACGACTCGCGGTACAGCCGCAGCGCCGGCTCGGTGTTCGCGGCGCTGAAGTGGTGCGCGAACGCGAACGGCATCCCGAGCAGCCCGGCGAGCCGCGCGCTGTACCCGCTGGACCCGAGCAGCCAGATCGGCGGCTCGTTCCCGGCGGCGGGCGTGACCTTGCTGTCCGCCCCGAAGTAGTCGCGCAGCTCGATGACCTGCTCGGGGAAGTCGTCGACCGACAGGGCGTCGGGGGAGCGCCGCAGCGCTCGCGCGGTCGCCTGGTCGGTGCCGGGGGCGCGGCCGAGGCCGAGGTCGATGCGTCCCGGGTACAGCGCCTCCAGCGTGCCGAACTGCTCGGCGACCACCATCGGCGCGTGGTTCGGCAGCATGACCCCGCCGGAGCCGATCCGCATCGTCGACGTCGCCGCCGCGACCTGCCCGATCAGCACGGCCGTCGCGGAGCTGGCGATGCCGGGCATGGCGTGGTGCTCGGCGAGCCAGTACCGGTGGTAGCCGAGCCGCTCGGTGTGCCGGGCCAGGTCGAGGGTGTTGCGCAGCGCCTCGGCGGACGTGCCGCCGCTGACGACGGGCGCGAGGTCGAGGACGGAGAAGGACACGCTCATACCGTGCCCCAACCAGTCGGGGGCCCGTCCTCTTCCCGGTCAGGTCGCCAGTGCCACGAGGACCAGGACGGCACCGAGCAGCGAGGCGAGCACCACGGGCGCGGTGATGCTGACCCAGGACCAGTTCACCAGCCGGCGGGCCCGCTCGGCGTCCTCCGGGAACACGGTCTCGGCCTTGGTGTACAGGAGGGCGGCGACCACCATGAGCGGCAGGAACGCGAACATCGTGAGGACGCCGAGGACGAACGCGGCGGCCTGCCCGAGTGTGGTGTAGGTCCCGTCCGGGCCGATGCCGAACGCGAGACGGGGGGCGGCGGGAACGGAGGCGGCGGACACAGAGGCTGGGGGCACGGCTTCGGTCATCTGAGCGCACCGATCACTAGGAATGTGACCTGGATCATACGCGCGGCCCCCGCCGTGTTCCAGGGGCCGGCCGCCGCTTCTTGGACGACCGGCCCAATAGGTGTCAGCGCAGCCGGAGCCCCACCAGGACGGGGTCGTGGTCGGACGAGCGGAACGCGTCCGGCCGGTAGAACTCCGGCGGGTTGAACTCGGTGTTGTAGTCGAGGAACAGCGGCTCGTCGGCGTTGACGTGCCAGATCGTCGCGCCGGTCACTTGCCGTGCCAGCGACCGGCCGGCCAGGGCGTGGTCCAGCTCGCCAGACTGCCCGTCGAACACGTAGCTGTACCGCTCAGCCGGGCGGACGAACCGCTCGGTCTGGCTGGCCAGCCCGGCGCTGGCCAGCAGCTCGACCGGGTCCTCGGCCGCGTAGGCGTTGAGGTCGCCGATGACGAGCGGGTTCGCCGACTCCGCGGCGATCGCGCCGATGGCCCCGGCCTGGGCGACGCGGCGGGCGTTGTAGCAGCCCTGGCCGTCGCCCTGGTCGGCGTCCGGACCGGTGGCGCCGTCGCAGCCCTTCGACTTGAAGTGGTTGACGATGACCGTGAACGGCGTCCTGCCCGACGCGGGCCGGAACGTCTGCACCAGCGGCGGCCGGTCGAAGACGGGGTCCTCCGACGACCGCGCTGCACCGGCCGGCGTGACCTTCGCCGGCTTGTAGACGAGCGCGACATGGATGGCGTCCGTCCCCGGGTACGGGTGCCGCACCCACGCGTACGTCCCGGCGCCGGCGGCCTGGTTGAGCCGGTCGACCAGCGCCCCGACGGCGGTGTCGCCGTTGTTCTCGACCTCCATGAGCCCGACGACGTCGGCGTCCAGGCCCCGGAGCGCGGCGACCAGCTTGGTGAGCTGCCGCTCCTGCTCCGCGGCCGTGTCCGCACCGCGCTCGCCGAGCGTCGTGAACCAGTTCAGGGTGTTGAAGCTCGCGACGCGGACGTTGCCGCCGACGTGCCGGGGCTTCGCGGGACGCCGGTTCGTGTTGGCGAAGCGGGCCTGCTCGGTCGGCTGCAGGCGGTACTCGCCGAAGCCGTAGCTCAGGACGCCGGTCAGCCCGTGCGTGGAGTCACCGATCCGCAGCACGCGCGGGTCGGTGTACGGGATCGTGTCCGGGTTCTGGACGTTCGACCCGTCATCGACGAGGAGGCTCCGCGCGTCGTTGCCAGCCTGCGTGGTGCCGTGCCCGTCGGTGGGCTGGAAGAGGCGGCCCCCGGCCGACACGGTGACCTCGCCGTACCGGCCGAGGGTGTAGGTCTCGGTGGCGGTTAGCTTCTGCCCGAACCTCAGCAGCATGCCCTCGTACCGTTCGAGGTCGGCGCCGCCCTTCAGCGGGAGCCGGACGTGGGCCGGGGCCACCCGGCCCTTCCCGCACACGTCCACGGCCGAGACGGGCGACAGCTCGGTGAGCCCGTTGTACTCGACGGCCCGGCCGGTAACGAGCACCCGGTCGCCCTGCGCGACCTCCTGCGTCGAGTAGACGAAGATCCCTTCGGAGGTCCGCGGGTCGCGGTCGGGGGCCGGGTCCTGGATGAAGAACCCGCCGAGCTGGTCGGGCCGCTGGAAGTCCGCGGTGACGACGCCCTCGACCCGGACGGTCTGCCCGGCCACCGGGCTTGCGTCGCCATCGCCCTGGACCTCGGCGATCCGGTGGTCTGCGGGGGTGCCGCAGGTGGGCGGCTCCGCCGCGGCGGCCGACTGGGCGCCGCCGGCGAGCCCGGCGGCGAGGACGGTCGCGAGTGCTGCTGCTGTTCGGCGCATGGCCGGAGCGTAAAACGGGGTCTTCGTCCGTCCACGAACCGTTAATGAAGACTCCACCAATTTGCAATGGCTTGTCGGGATCCGCGGCGCCGCCCGGCCCGCGGCCCGGTCCCGTGTTCCCGGAACGCGGCGCTCCCGGCCCTGCGATAATCCCGCGGAAGACGCGACCGAGGGAGGGCCGTGACGGAGTCGCCGGTCGGAGCCGGGTACGCCCGCACTCGCGACATCATCGTGACGGTGGTGCTCCTCTTGGCCCTCACCGCCCTGCTCGTGATCGTCCTCGTGCAGGCGTGGCCGCCCGCGCCGGGCGTCGCGCCGGACGGCGGCACCGAGCCGCCCGCCCGCGCGACGACCGTCGAGCTGTTCGGCTGGTCGCCCACGCTGTCCCGCGAGACGAGCCTGTTCGTGGTCGTCATGACCGCGGGCGCGCTGGGCGCGGTCGTGCACGTGCTGCGGTCGTTCTACTGGTACGTCGGCAACCGGGCGCTGCGGCGCAGCTGGCTGATGATGTACCTGCTGCTCCCGTTCGTCGGGGCGCTGCTCGGGCTGATCGTCTACCTCGTGCTGCGCGGCGGCCTGACCTCGCCGACCGGGGGAGCGTCCGACGTCAACCCGTACGGCATCGCCGCCATCGCCGCGCTCGTCGGGCTGTTCTCCCGCGAGACGTCCGAGAAGCTCCGCAGCGTCTTCGGGACGCTGCTCGCCCAGGCGCCGGCCGGCCGCGACCAGGTCCTCGCGCCCCGGATCACCGCGGTCGAACCGGCGGGCGGCCCGGTCGGCACCGTGGTCGCCCTGCACGGCACCGGCCTCGGCTCCGCGACCGCGGTCCGGTTCGGCGCCGCGCAGTCGCGCATCACCGACGCGGCGGACACGCTCGTCCGGACCGCCGTCCCGCCGGGCGCCACCACGGGACCGCCGGTGGTGATCACCCCGGCCGGCCCGGTGACCGCACCGGCCGTCTTCACGGTCGACTGACCGCGCCTACCGCCCGGCCGGGTCCCGCCAGTGGGGGTGCCAGACGTCGTAGGCGGCGCCCGGGAACATGCGGGGCAGCTCCGACGTGGGCAGGCGGCCGAGCTCGCCGCCCGTGCGCGCGACGCCGAACTGCCGCTCGGTCGCGTAGGCGTCGCGGTCCAGCCGCTGCGGCCCCGACACCAGGCAGGTGTAGCGGGGGCCGGGGAGGTCCTCGTCGGGGATGGCGGCGCCGATCGCGAGGCTGTTGGACACCGTGACCCAGCTCCCGAGCGTCGTCACCTGCCGTTCGGCGCCCTGGTCCTCCCAGCGGTGCTCCAGGATCGGCTTGGAGAAGATCGGGACGAGCAGGTGCGACACCCCGCACGCCTCCAGCTCCCGCTCCCAGCCGGTCGACCGGCCGAGGTCCTCGCAGATCAGCACGGCGAGCCGGCCGAGCGAGGAGTCGAGCACGCCGATCCGCGTGCCGCGCCGCGCGTACTCCACGGCCGTGCCGGCGGCCGGGGCGTCCGGCAGCCGCCACAGCCGCATCTGCCCGGCGTCCAGCGTGAAGCCGGACAGCTTGTCCTGGACGAGGAGCTCCTGGCCCGTCCAGCGGTCGAGGAGGACGGCGCGGTTCGGCGGCGGGTCGTCCCGCCCGAGCGGGCCGCTGCCGAGCAGCAGGAAGCGCAGCGGGCGGCGGTCCCGGTCGCGTCCGGCGGTGTCGAACGCGACCTCCTTCCAGTGCTCCAGCAGCGCGTCCGACAGCGACGCCTCCGGCATCACCGCGAGCTGCGCGCCGGACTCGTCCAGCCGCCGGACGATCGCCTTGATGCGGCTGCGGATGCCGGAGGAGTCCATCGGGCGGAGCCGGTACACGGTCGTCCCGTCCCGCTCCTCGAACCGGATGTCCACGTCGTCGAACGTCTCCAGCACGGGCGCGCAGCCGACCGTGACGGGCTCGTCCCGGCTGAAGTGCGGGTCGTTCACCGCGGGCAGCACGGTGTGGTCGATGCGCTCCCACTGCGCCTGGGGGACGCGGTGGACGCCGAAGAACTCCGCCTTGGAGCGCGCCCCGCGCGGCCGGCCGGGGAACGCGCAGCGGGGGAGCAGCGCGCCCGTCGTCCCGGGCCCGTTCATCCTGCCCTCGGTCAGGTAGTTGACGAGGACCCCGGAGAGCGCGGGCGCGTCGTGGTACGGCGCGTACGGGCTCGCGTGGGCGAGCGCGCCGTCGAGCCCGAGCAGGATCGTGAACGCGCCGCGGTCGCCGTCGGCGGCGATGATCCGCGCCGTCTCC
Organism: Actinomadura sp. 7K534; assembly: GCF_004348575.1. Taxonomy (NCBI): domain Bacteria; kingdom Bacillati; phylum Actinomycetota; class Actinomycetes; order Streptosporangiales; family Thermomonosporaceae; genus Actinomadura; species Actinomadura sp. 7K534. The sequence goes on along the minus strand of NZ_SMKB01000058.1, from coordinate 18,131 downwards.
GCGGGGTCGAGGACGCCGTGCTCCAGCACCGTGCCGGCGATCTCGTCCGCGGCGCGCCGCACCCCCTCCTCGGCGTACCAGCGCGTGGCCGTCCAACCCTGGAAGACGTCGTCCGCGAGCGAGTCGTAGAGATGGACGAAGAGATCAGCTGGTTCGGCCGGATAGGCGGCTGCAGCCAACTGATCCGTCATAAGCGCCCCCGGGGGAGTTGACAGGCACGGTTACGGGTGGTGGATCGATGCTAACTCTCCCGCGCATCGGTTTTCGTGTCGTCCGCTACAGAACCCCCGACCGTTGTCACTTGACATTCACTTGGCATCCGCGCACCCTGGGAGAGTCCGGCGGTGCCGTCGAACCCCAGGGGAGTGTGACCATGAGTGCCTCGACCGACTCCGCACCCGGCCCGACCCACGACCGCCGGACCGAGGTCCGGCGGCTCATCGACGCGATGGAGCACGCCAAGGTCATCAGCGACGGCCACTTCAGCGCGCTCGGCATGCTCATCACCGACGCGTCGCTGAGCGCGGACGAGCCCGCACTGGTCGAATGCCAGGACGGGCTCCAGTGGCTGCACCGCCACTACCTGGACGTCGGCGCCCTCGACGCCCCGCAGCGCGAGCAGCGCGGCCGCATCCTCGGGCTGATCGACGTCGTGCACTGGGCGCTGAAGCGGCTCCCGTCCGGGCTCCAGCTCGCGCTGCAGCCCGAGGGGTACGCGGCGCGCTTCCTGGTCGCGGTGGCCCGGCGGCCGGGCATGTCCAACCGGCAGCTCGCCGCCGAGCTCGGCACCGACGAGACCGAGATCAGCCGGACCGGGCGCAAGCTGCTGTCCGCGGGCGTCGTGTGGCGGCGCAAGGAGTGGCGGCACAACGCGTGGGACCTCACCCCGCGGGGCCGGCGGTACCTGGAGACCTCCGGCCTGCTCCCCGCCGACGCCGACGCGGTCGGTGAGCCCGTCGCCGAAGCCGGGTCCGGCCGCCGCGCCGAAGCCGCCCGGCCGGCGGAGACCGTCACCCGCTCCCCGGACGGCGTCCCGCGCCGCGCGCCCGCGAACGGGCCGTCCCGGCCCCAGGAACCCCCGCGCTCGGCCCGGGGCTAGCGAGCCCCGGGGCCGGCGGCGCGGCGGCGGAGCGCCAGCGGGACGGACAGGAAGATCGCGGCGGCGGTGAGGGCGAAGGCGGCCGGGTAGCCGGTGTGCGCGACGGCGAGGCCGAACGCGACGCCGCCGGCGCCCATGCCGCCGTCGTAGCCGATGTTCCACAGCGCGCTGACCGTCCCGTAGCCGGACACGGGCGCCCGCTCGTACATCAGCGCCAGGCTCGCGTTCTGCGTGACCCCGAACCCCGCGCCGAACAGGACCATCGAGGCGAACACGGCGGCCGGGTGCGGGACGAGGGCCAGCAGCGCGATCCCCGCCGCCGAGAGGGCCACGGCGGGCGCGAGCAGCCGGGCCGAGCCGTGCCGGTCCCCGAAGCGCCCGGCCTGCCAGCGGGCGAGCGTGGTGGCGGCCGGCTGCACGAACAGCGCCGCCGCCGCGACCCCCGCGGCCGGGACCGCCTCCGGCAGGAACGTGATGAGGATGCCCGCCGCCATCGCGGTCGAGGCGAACGCGGCCGCGGGACGCAGCAGGTCCGGCGACCGCAGCGCCGCGAGCATGCCGAGGGACCCCTGCGCGGCCCCGGACGCCAGGCGGCGCGGCAGGCCGGGCAGCGCGGCCAGCGCCGCCAGCGACGTCACCGAGGCCGCGACGAACACCGGCGGGTAGCCGACCTTCCCGGCGAGCCAGACCCCGAGCGGCAGCGCGAGCACCGCCGGCAGCCCGGCGGTGAGCCCGAACAGGCCGAGCGCCTCGCCGCGCCGGTCCGCCGGGGCGAGCGCGGCGACCAGCGCGTTCGGGACCACCACCGCGATCCCGAAGCCGACGCCGCGCAGCAGGCTCACCGCGATGATCATCGGCATGCCGGACGAGGCGGTCAGCGCGAGCGCGGGCAGGCCGAGCAGCAGCAGCCCCGCCGCGAGCACCGGCACGTACCCGAACCGCGTCAGCAGGCGGGGGAGCGCGAGTTCGGTGAGCACCGTCGTCAGCATCAGCGAGCCCGTCGCCAGGCCCGCGCCGGCCTGGCCCGCCCCGCCGTCCACGGCGTACATCGGGACGACCGACAGCAGCAGGAACACGCCCGTCAGGCTCAGGAAGGTCGCCGCGAACAGCAGCGCCAGCCGCCGTCCGACCAGGCGCGGACGGGCCTCGCGGACCCCGTCCCCGCGCCGAGATGACTCGCTCATACCGATGACCGTAGGAGATCGTCCGGACGGTCCGGTTATTGAGTTGGTTGCTAAGCGCGGGGCCCGACCATGTCAGAAGACTTCATTCCGCCCATCGCCGCCCCTGGGACACAGTCGTCACCGTTCGGTTTCCAGCCCCCACTGGAGCGACGATGCGTGTCCGGAGCCTCTTCACGACCGCGGTGCTGGGCGTGGCCCTCGCCGTACCCGCCGCCGCACCCCAGGCGGTCGCCGCGCCCGCCGCCGCGCCGGCGGGCTGCGACGCCACCGACGCCGACATCTACGCGCCGCCCCCCGCCACCGTCCACGGCGATCCCGGCGACCTGCTCGCCTGCCGCCCGGCGAAGCTGACGAACATCCCCGGCGACGTCCCGATGCAGGCGTGGAAGGTCCGGTACGTCTCCACCGACGCCAAGGGCGCCAGGAACGTGGTGACGGGGACGGTCGCGATCCCCACCGCGCCCTGGACGGGAGACGGCTCCCGCCCGACCGTCGCGTTCAACCCCGGCACGCTGGGCTCCGCCGAGCGCTGCGCCTTCTCCAAGCAGCTCGCAGGCGAGTACGTCGACATGTACGAGGGCGGGAACCTGAACCTGTTCCTGCGCGCGGGTCATGCGGTCGCCGCCACGGACGGTGTCGGTTACCTCAGCGGGCAGGTCCACACGTACATGGTGGGCGCCAACGCCGGTCACGCGCTGCTCGACATCGTCCGGGCGTCCCGGCAGATTCCCGGCGGGTCCCTCACCGCGGACGGCGACGTCGGCATCTCCGGCTACTCCGAGGGCGGCGCCGCCGCGCTGTGGGGCGCGCAGCTCGCCGCTTCCTACGCGCCCGAGCTGAACCTGGTCGGCGCGGCCGCGGGCGGCGTGCCCGGCGACCTCAAGGTGACCGCGAAGCAGCTGAACGGCAGCCTGTTCGCGGGCTTCCTCGCCGACGCGCTCGTCGGGCTGCACGCCGCCTACCCCGAGATGCCGTTCACCGAGCTGATGAACGAGCGGGGCGCGCGGGCGGTCGAGGACGTCCGGTCGCACTGCCTGTTCGGGACCCTCGCGGTGTTCCTCGGCGCGCGGGTCGAGGACTTCTCCACCGGCCGGCTGACGCTGGAGCAGATCTACGCGCTCCGCGGCCCCGGCGGCGTCACCTGGGGCGAGCTCGTCGACCGGCAGCGGCTCGGCGTCGGCATCGGCGGCCCCTCGTCCGGCGCCCGGTACGAGATCGGCTTCCCGGTGTTCCAGTACCGCGGCTGGTTCGAGGAGATCATCCCGCACGAGACCGAGGACGCCACGCGGCAGCGCTACTGCGCCGCCGGCATCACCACGACCTGGAAGAACACCTACCCGGCCGAGCACCTGACCACCGACTGGGCCGCGGCCCGGGACGTGACGGACTTCCTCACCGACCGGTTCGCGGGCAAGCCCGCCGAGGGCGACTGCTGACCGCACGGAAACCTAAGGAGCCGAACATGACAGCGGGCCGAACATGACCGCGGGCGTCGCCGACATCGGCAGCGGCCGGGATCCGCGACCCGACATCTCCGGGACCGTCCCGCTGCCCGAGCGCATCGCGGTCGTGGTGTTCGTCGCCGCGCCGATCCTCGGGGTGCTGGGCGCCGTCCCGTTCCTGTGGGGCTGGGGGATCGGCTGGACGGACATCGCCATATTCGCCTTCCTGTACCCGCTCAACGCGATCGGGATCACGGTCGGCTACCACCGGCACTTCACCCACGGCGGCTTCAAGGCCAAGCGGTGGCTGCGGATCGCGTTCGCCATCCTCGGCGGGCAGGCCATGCAGGGGTCGGTCGTCCGGTGGGTCGCCGACCACCGCCGCCACCACAAGTACTCCGACCAGGAGGGCGACCCCCACTCGCCCTGGGCGTACGGGCCGGGCGTGTGGGGCCTCACCAAGGGCCTCTACCACGCGCACATGGGATGGCTGTTCAGCAAGGACCGCACGTCCCGCAGCAAGTACGCGCCCGACCTGCTCAGGGACAAGGACATCCGGTTCCTGTCGCTCGACCCCGTGTACGCGGTGATCGTGCTGTCGACGTTCCTCGTCCCGATGGGGCTCGGCGCGCTGCTCACCCTGTCCTGGCACGGCGCCCTCACCGCGCTGTTCTGGGGCGGCCTGATGCGCGTGTTCGTCGGCGAGCACGTCACGTTCTCCATCAACTCGATCTGCCACGTGTTCGGCAGGGAGGACTTCAAGACCCGCGACCGGGCCCGCAACGTGTGGTGGCTGGCGATCCCGTCGTTCGGCGAGTCCTGGCACAACCTCCACCACGCCGACCCCACGTGCGCCAGGCACGGCGTCCTCAAGGGGCAGATCGACATCAGCGCCCGGGTCATCTGGATCTTCGAGAGGCTCGGCTGGGTCTGGGACGTGCGCTGGCCCGACCACGAGCGCCTCGCCGCACGCCGCGTCACGTCCCAGGGAGAAGCAGCATGACCGACCTTCCCGTCCTCGACCGGACGCCCCTGATCGAACGGCTCTCCCGGTTCGCCAAGGACTTCCCCGACGACCGGGCCTACACGTTCATGGACTACCTGACCGACCCGGACGGCATCGCCCTCGACGTCACCTGGGGCGAGCTGGACCGGCGCGCCCGCTCGATCGCCGCCGCGATCCGCCGCGCGACCGAGCCGGGGCGGCGCGCGGCGCTGCTCGCCCCGCAGGACCTGCACTACGTGACCGGGTTCCTCGGCGCGATGTACGCCCGCGTCATCGGCGTCCCGCTGTTCTCCCCGGACCTGCCCGGCCACGGCGACCGGCTCCTGGCCGTCTACCAGGACGCCGAACCCGACGTCGTGATCACCACGAGCGCGGCGCTGCCGGCGGTCGAGGCGTTCCTGGCCGGCGACGGCGTCCGCGCCCCCGCCGAGGTCATCGTCGCGGACCGGGTGGACGGCGCGCTCGACTGGACGCCCGAGCCGATCGACCCGGACGACGTCGCCTACCTGCAGTACACGTCCGGCTCGACCCGGACCCCCGCCGGTGTGATCATCACGCACGGCAACTTCGCGGCGAACGCCGAGCAGCTGTGGCGCGCGTTCGAGGGCATCCCGCGCGAGTCGACCGGCGTGAACTGGCTCCCGGTGTTCCACGACATGGGGCTGGTCACGACGGTCGCGCTGCCGCTCGTCTACGGGAACCCGGGCGTGATCATGGACCCGGTCGCGTTCATCATGCGCCCCGTCCGCTGGCTGGAACTGCTCAGCGGGCAGCGCCACGCGTTCACCGGCGGCCCGAACTTCGCCTACGAGTACCTCACCGCGCAGGTCACCGAGGAGGAGAAGAAGGACCTCGACCTCAGCGGCGTGCAGGTCTTCATGAACGGCGCCGAACCCATCAGGGAGAGCACGCTCAGCGGGTTCTTCGAGGCGTTCAAGGACTGCGGGCTGCGGCCCGAGGCGCAGGTGTGCGCGTACGGCCTGGCCGAGGCGACCGTCTACGTGTCGGCGTCGTCGCGGTTCCGGGAGCCGACGCGCCGCGCGTTCGACCACGAGCGGCTGCGCCGCGGCGCAGCCGAGCCGTGCGCGGCCGACGCGCCGGGCGCCGTGCAGCTGATCGCCTGCGGGACGTCGTTCGGCCAGCACGTCGCCGTCGTCGACCCCGAGACCGGGAGCAGGCTCGCGGAGGGCGGGGTCGGCGAGATCTGGGTGCACGGCCCGAACGTCGCCGCGGGCTACTGGGGACGTCCCGAGGCGACCAAGGAGACCTTCCAGGGGACGCTCACCGATCCGGGTGAACTGCCGGAGGGACCGTGGCTGCGCACCGGCGACCTCGGCGTCCTGCACGGGGGCGAGCTGTTCGTCACCGGCCGGATCAAGGACCTGGTCATCGTCGACGGCCGCAACCACTACCCGCAGGACATCGAGTTCACCGTCTCGGGCGCGCACGAGGCGATCCGCCGCGAGTACACCTGCGCCGTGTCCGTCGACGCGTCCACCGACACGGGCGAGACGGAGGGCCTCGTCGTGATCGCCGAGCGGAACCGGCGGGTGCCGATCGCGCTGCTCGACCCGGAGGAGGTGGCGCGGGCGGTGCGGACGGCCGTCAAGCAGCAGCACGACCTGCGCGTCCACGACTTCGTGCTGATCGAGCCCGGCGGCCTGCTGCGCACCAGCAGCGGCAAGATCGCCCGTTCCGCGTGCCGCCTCGCCTACCTCGGCGGGACCCTCCCGGTCACGGAGGTCCCCGCGAAGGACGGGTGAATCACACGGCCCGCCCGGGTCACGCCGGCTCCTGCCCGGCGTCCCGGAGCCAGACGGGCAGGAGCAGCATCAGCTCCAGCCGGACCGCGGGGTCCTCGATGTCGTAGTCGAAGACCTCGTGGAGCTGCGCGAGCCGGTACCGCACCGTCTGCGGGTGCACGCACAGCGCCTCCGCGGCGTCGGTCGCGTTGAAGCCGTGCCGGAGCAGCTCCAGCAGGGTGAGCGCCAGCCGGCCGCCGCGGTGCGGGCCGAGCGCGGTGAGCGGCGCGAGCCGGCGCCGCGCCGCGGCCTCGGCGAGCGTCCAGCCCTCCTGGAGCAGCAGGTCGGGCAGGTGCCGGTCCGCGTGGACGAGGACGCCGGGCCGCGGCCTGCCCTTCGCCGCCTTCCTCCCCGGGGCGTGGCCGAGCCGCCCGGCGGCCATCAGGTCGAGCGCCCGGTGCGCCCAGTGCAGCGACACGCCCGCCTGGTCCACCGGCACCGCGGGGCCGACCGCGCCCGTCCAGCCGGCGAGCGTGGCGGTGAGCCGGTCGGTGCCGCCGGGGCGGTCGGGGTCGGGCACCACCAGGCACGGCCGGCCCCGGTCCAGCCCGCTCAGCAGGGTCGGCGGCAGTCCCGCGGGCCCCTCGCCGCCGCTGCCGGGACGCGGGCTCAGCACGATCACCGCCAGCCGCTCGGGCAGCGGCCACCCCGCCAGCGTCGCCTGCTCGGCGACGATGTCCCGCGGCGCGGGCGGCTGGGACAGCAGCAGGCTCAGCAGCCTGCCGCGCCGCTGCTCCCGCTCGCCCGCCGCCTTCTCCCGCGCCCGCGCGTAGCCCTGCGCGGCGGCGGAGGCCAGCAGGTCCAGGTACGCGAAGTTCACCTCGGCCAGCGAGATCGCCAGCTCCCGCGGCTTCTGCAGCCGGTCGGCCTCCCGCGACAGGTACCGCCAGGCCGTCCGGGACGCGATCCGCAGCGCGTTCTGCAGGTGTTCGAGCGAGCGGCCCTCGACCGCCTCCCCGTACCCGATGTCGAAGAACACCTGGTGCACCTCCTGCCAGGAGGCGTCCGGATCGGCGATCATCTGGACGAAGTGCCCCATGCCCTGCTCCGCCGCGACCCGCATCACGTCGAGGTAGACGGGATCGTCCGGCCGGCCGTACTCGGGCACGTGCCGGAGCACCCCTTCCACCATGGAGTCGACCAGCGCCGGCAGGTGCGGCCGCATCCACCGCGCCTCCTCCCGGGGGACGTCCCGCCACGGCTGCGCGGACAGCTCGTCCCCGGAGGGTCTCGCATGCACCTCGGTCAAACCGGCACCTCCCGAGCGGACACCTAGCCGACAGGCTAGGCACAGGAGGTACCTCATGACACTCACTTGACTGACAAACCCGCCCGTCCCGCGTCACCCGCCCCTATCAAGGGCCGCAGGCCGGATGCGGATCGTTTCGGCGCCGCCGCGCGCGGGTACCGGGCGCAGCGGAGGGCGCCGATGGATCATGAAGCGACGGCCGCCGCGGACGCGCGGCGGCGGATCGCCAGGACGGACGTGCTGCTCGCCGACCCCCGCCTCGCCGAGGCCGCGGCGCGGCTCGGGCGCGGGGTGGTGAAGACGGCCGTCGGCACCGCGCAGCGGCGGGCCAGGGCGGGCGAGATCCCGCCGGACGCGGTGGCGGACGCGGCGGTGGCCGCGCTCCCGGCGACCGCCTCCGGGCTGCGTCCCGTGCTCAACGCGACCGGCGTCCTGCTGCACACCAACCTCGGGCGGGCGCCGCTGTCGGACGCCGCGCGGGACGCGGTGGCCGTGGCGTCGGGGGCGACCGACGTCGAACTCGACCTGGAGACCGGCCGGCGGGCGCGGCGCGGGCGGTCCGTCCTCGCGGCGCTGCTGGAGCGGGTGCCGCAGGCGGAGGCGGCGCACGTCGTCAACAACGGGGCGGCGGCGCTCGTGCTGGCCGCGGCCGCGCTCGCCGGGAACCGCGAGATCGTGATCGGCCGCGGCGAGATGGTGGAGATCGGGGACGGGTTCCGCATCCCCGAGCTGCTGGCCGCGACGGGCGCGCGGCTGCGGGAGGTCGGGACGACCAACCGCACCACGCCCGACGACTACGCGGCGGCCGTCGGCGAGGACACCGGGTTCATCCTTAAGGTGCATCCCTCGAACTTCCGCATCACCGGCTTCACCCGCGGCGCCGACGTCGCCGAACTGGCCGGGCTCGGGGTCCCGGTCGTCGCCGACATCGGCTCCGGCCTCCTCGCGCACGAGCCGCTCCTGCCGGACGAACCCGACGCGGCGTCCATGCTCAAGGCGGGCGCGCACCTGGTCACGGCCAGCGGCGACAAGCTGCTCGGCGGGCCGCAGTGCGGGCTCGTCCTCGGGCAGGGCGACCTCGTGCGGCGCCTGGCCCGCCATCCGCTGGCCCGCGCGCTGCGGGTCGACAAGATGACGCTCGCCGCGCTGGAGGCCACCGTCCGCGGCCCGCGCACCCCGACGGAGGAGGCCCTGCACGCCGACGCGGCGGCGCTGCTCGCGCGGGCCGAGCGGCTCGCCGCGCGGCTGCGGGACGGCGGCCTGGACGCGGCGGCCGTCCCGAGCGAGGCGGCGGTCGGCGGCGGCGGCGCGCCCGGCGTCGTGCTGCCGAGCGCGGCCGTGTCGGTGCCGGACGTCTACGCGGCGCGGCTGCGGCAGGGGACCCCGGCGGTGATGGGACGGGTCGAGGACGGGCGGTGCCTGCTCGACCTGCGCGCGGTGCCGCCGGACCGGGACGCCGACATCGCCGAGGCGGTCCGGCTGGCCGCGTCATGACGAACAGGGACACGATGGATAGCGCGATGATGAACGTCGTCGCGACCGCGGGGCACGTGGACCACGGCAAGTCGACGCTCGTCCGCGCCCTCACCGGGATGGAGCCCGACCGGCTGGAGGAGGAGCGGCGGCGCGGCCTGACCATCGAGCTGGGCTTCGCCTGGACGACGCTGCCCGGAGGCGGGCGGCTCGCGTTCGTGGACGTCCCCGGGCACGAACGCCTGGTCGCGACGATGCTGGCCGGGGTGGGGCCCGTCCCGGCCGTCATGTTCGTCGTCGCGGCGGACCAGGGCTGGCAGCGGCAGTCGGAGGAGCACCTGGCGGTCCTGGACGCGCTCGGCGTCCGGCACGGCCTGCTCGCCGTGACGCGCGAAGACCTCGCCGGCGCGGCGGCGGCGAGCCGGGTGCGGGACGAGGCGCTCGCCCACATCGCGGCCACGTCGCTCGGCAAGGTCGAGTCGTTCCTGGTCAGCGGCGCCACCGGCGAGGGGATGGACGACCTGCGCGCCGGGCTGGAGCGGCTCGCCGGGTCGCTGCCCCGCCCCGACGAGGACGCGGACGTCCGGCTGTGGGTCGACCGCGTGTTCACCGTCCGGGGGAGGGGCACGGTCGTGACCGGGACCCTCGGCGCCGGGACGATCCGCGTCGGCGACCGGCTCGCCGTCGGCGGCGGCCTCGCCCGCGTCCGCGGCCTGCAGAGCCTCAAGGAGGACCGGAGGGAGGTCACGGGTGTCGCCCGCATCGCCGTCAACCTGCACGGCGGACCCGCCGAGATCGGCCGCGGCGAGGCCCTGCTGACGCCGGACCGCTGGCTCACCGCCGACGTCGTCGACGTGCGGCTGCGCGGCGACCCCGCCTCGGACCTGCCGCGCGAGCTGGTCCTGCACGTCGGCTCGGCGGCGGTCCCGGCGCACGTCCGCCCGCTCGGCGACGACACCGCCCGGCTCTCGCTGCGGCGGCCGCTGCCGCTGCGGGTCGGCGACATCGCGCTGCTGCGCGACCCGGGGCGGCATCGGGTCCCCGCCGGGGTCACGGTGCTCGACGTGCGGCCCGAGCCGTTCACCAGGCGGGGTGCCGCCGCCGCCCGCGCGACGGAGCTGGCCGCGCTGACCGGGCGGCCCGACGGCGCCGCCGAACTCCGCCGCCGGCGCCTGATCAGGCGGGCGGACCTGGTCGCGATGGGGTTCCCCGTCCCGTGCGAACCCGTCGCCGGGGACTGGCTCGCCGACCCCGGCCACTGGGCGGGGCTCCGCGAACGGCTCGGCACGGCCGTCGACGCGCACGCCGCCGCCGATCCCGCCGACCCCGGGCTCCCCGCGGAAGCGGCGCGCCGTGCCCTCGGCCTGCCCGACCGCGCGCTCGTGGAGGCGCTCGCCGAGGCCGAGGGGCTGCTGTGGCGCGACGGCCGCATCTACGGCCGGGCCATCGCGCCCGAACTGCCGCCGGACGTGCGGAAGGCGGTCGACGCCGTCCGCCGCGAGCTGGCCGAGCACCCGTTCCTCGCACCCGACGCGAACCGGCTCGCCGAACTCGGCCTCACCCCGAAGATGATCGCCGCGGCCGCCAGGGCCGGCGTGCTCCTCCGGCTCGGCGAGGGGATCGTCCTGCTGCCCGGCGACGACGTCCGCGCCGCCGAGATCCTCGCCGGGCTCGGCGACACGTTCACGCTGAGCGAGGCGCGCCGCGCGCTCGGCACCACCCGCCGCGTCGCCGTCCCGCTGCTGGAGCACCTGGACGAGGCGGGCTACACGGCCAGGGTGGACGACCTCCGGCGGCGCCGCACCGAAAGGACGACATGACCCAGGCCACGACGGACTCCGGAACCGGCAGGCGGCTGACCGGGTACGCGCACGGCGGCGGCTGCGCCTGCAAGATCCCGCCCGGCGAGCTGGAGGAGGTCGTCTCCGGCCTGAACGCGGTCCCCGGGTCCCCGAACGGCGAGCTGGTCGTCGGCCTCGACACCGGCGACGACGCCGCGGTCGTCCGGCTCCCCGGCTCCCCGGACGGCCTCGCCGCGGTCGCCACCGCCGACTTCTTCACCCCCGTCGTCGACGACCCTTACGACTGGGGCCGCATCGCCGCCGCGAACGCGCTGTCGGACGTCTACGCGGTCGGTGGCCGCCCCCTCGTCGCGGTTAACCTGCTCGCCTGGCCCCGCGACGTCCTGCCGTTCGACCTGGCGCGGGAGGTCCTGCGCGGCGGCCTGGACGTCGCCGCCCTCGCGGGCTGCCATGTCGGCGGCGGGCACAGCGTGGACGACCCCGAACCCAAGTACGGGATGGCCGTCACCGGGGTCGCCGACCCCGCCCGCCTCCTCCGCAACGACACCGGCCGGCCCGGCGTGCCGCTCACGCTCACCAAGCCGCTCGGCATCGGCGTCCTCAACAACCGGCACAAGGCGACCGGCGAGGTCTTCGAGCACGCCGTCGCGACCATGACCGAGCTGAACGCGGACGCGTCCGCCGCCGCCCTCGCCGCGGGCGCCGGCTGCGCCACCGACGTGACCGGCTTCGGGCTCCTCGGCCACCTCTACAAGATGGCCCGCGCGTCCGGCGTCACCGCCGTGGTCGACGCCGCGGCCGTCCCCTACCTGGACGGAGCCCGCGAGTCGCTCCGCGCCGGGTACGTCAGCGGCGGCACCCGCCGCAACCTCGACTGGGTCGCCCCCCACACCGACTTCGGCGGGGCGGGCGAGGAGGAGCGCCTGCTCCTCGCCGACGCCCAGACGTCCGGCGGCCTCCTGATCGCCGGCGAGATCCCCGGCGCGCCCGTCATCGGCGAGCTGGTCCCCGCCGGCGCCCACCCGCTGGTCGTCCGCTAGATCTCGGTGCCCGTCCCGTCGGTGATGCCGGCGCGCCTGCGGTACTCCTGCACCAGCGCCAGCGTCGCCCGTCCGCGCGGGCGCTGCCCCGGCCGGATGTCGACCGACCACACCTTGGTCTCCTGGATGTGGGAGTTCGGGTCCAGCGCGAGGTGGAGCAGCTCGTTCGCGGCGTCGCCCGTGCTGTAGCCGTTCGGGCCCCAGTGGTAGGGCAGGCCGATCTGGTGCACGACCCGGCCGTCCGCGTTGAGGGACGGCATCCGCTCGGTCACCAGCACCCGCGCCTCGACGGCGTTGCGCGCGCTGATGATCGTCGCCCAGCCGCCGTGCTCCAGGCCGCGCTCCGCCGCCAGCTCGGGCGAGACCTCGCAGAAGAACTCCGGCTGCAGCTCGGCGAGGTAGGGCTGCCAGCGCGACATCCCGCCCGCCGTGTGGTGCTCGGTGAGCCGGTAGGTCGTCGCGACGTACGGGTAAACGTCCGCGCCGGGCGCCTCGCCGCTCGGCGCGTACCGGTTGTCGGGATGCGGCGGCAGCAGGTACCGGACGGGGTTGCGCTGCTGCCGGTACAGCGGGTTCGGGAACGGCGACTCCTGCGACTCGTAGTGCGCCGGCAGCGGGCCGTCGGTCAGCCCCGACGGGACGAACAGCCACGCCTTGCCGTCCGCCTGCATGATGAACGGGTCGTCGCCGGCGATCGCGTCCGGGCCGGTCGCGTCGCGCGGGGGCCTGTGGTCCGGCGGGCGGTCGGCGATGAAGTCCGGGACGTCGTGGCCGGTCCAGACGCCCTGCTCGGCGTCCCACCAGACGAGCGCCTTGCGGTCGCTCCAGGGTTTGCCGTCCTTGTCGGCGGACGCCCGGTTGTAGAGGACGCGGCGGTTCAGCGGCCACGCCCACCCCCACTCGGGCGCGACCCAGTTCTGGTCCTTGCCCGGCTTGCGGCGCGCGGTCTGGTTGACGCCGTCCGCGTAGCAGCCGCAGTAGATCCAGCAGCCGCACGAGGTGGACCCGTCGTCCTTGAGCTGCGTGTAGGACGACAGCGGGTTCCCGTCGGCGTCGAAGCCGTTGATCTCCGCGAGGACGGCCTCCGCGTCCGGCTCCCGCGTGCCGCCCGACGTCGGGTAGTCCCAGGTGAGGTCCAGGACGGGTCGGTCCATCTCGTCGGCCGACCCGGCGAGCTTCTCCCGGATGATGCGGCCCAGGTGGTAGATGAACCACAGGTCGCTGCGCGCGTCCCCGGCGGGCTCCACGGCCTGGTAGTGCCACTGCAGCATCCGCTGGGTGTTGGTGAAGCTGCCGTCCTTCTCGGTGTGCGTCGCGGCGGGCAGGAAGAACACCTCGGTGCCGATGTCCTCGGTCCGCATCTCGCCCGACTCGATCTCCGGGCCGTCCTTCCACCAGGTCGCGGACTCGATCTGCGAGAAGTCGCGGACGACCAGCCAGTCCAGGTTCGCCATCCCGAGCCGCTGGATCTTCGCGTTGGCCGACCCCACGGCCGGGTTCTCGCCCATCAGGAAGTAGCCCTTGCACTCCCCGTTGATCTGCGCCATCGCCGTGTCGTAGGTGTTGTGCGTGCCGGTCAGGCGCGGCAGGTAGTCGAAGCAGTAGTCGTTGTCGGCCGTCGCAGCGTCGCCCCAGTACGACTTCATCAGGCTCACCATGTAGGCGCTCATGTTGCCCCAGAAGCCCTTGCGCGCGGATTCGCCGCGCACGAAGGACTCCAGGTCCTGCTCGGGGTGCGCGTGCGGCATCGGGATGTAGCCCGGCAGCAGGTTGTACAGGGTCGGGATGTCCGTCGAGCCCTGGATGGACGCGTGCCCGCGCAGCGCCAGGATGCCGCCGCCCGGACGCCCGATGTTGCCGAGCAGGCTCTGCAGGATCGACGCCGTCCGGATGTACTGGACGCCGACCGTGTGCTGCGTCCAGCCCACCGCGTACGCGAACGCGGTCGTCCGGTCGCGGCCCGAGTTCTGCGCGATCGTCTCGCAGATCCGCAGGAACAGCTCGCGCGGGACGCCGCAGATCCGCTCCACCATCTCCGGCGTGTAGCGCGAGAAGTGCCGCTTGAGCACCTGGAACACGCACCTCGGGTGCTGCAGCGTCGGGTCGCGGTCCGGGTGGCCGACGCCGATCGGCGGGCCGCCGGACCCGGCGGCCTCGCCGTGCCCCGACTCGTCGGCCTCCCCGACGACGTCGTCGTACGCCATGTCGCGCAGCCCGGACGCGGCCTGGACCGTCATGCCCTCGTACCGCCACGTCCGGTGGTCGTAGCTGCGCTGCTCCGGGTCGAGGCCGGAGAACACGCCGTCCAGGTCCTCGGGGCCGCGGAAGTCCTCGCTGAGGATCACCGGCGCGTTGGTGTAGTCCACGACGTAGTCGCGGAAGTACTTGTCGTTCTCCAGGACGTAGTTGATGATCCCGCCCAGGAACGCGATGTCGGTGCCCGCGCGCAGCGGCACGTGGGCGTCGGAGACCGCGCTCGTCCGCGTGTACCGCGGGTCCACGTGGATCAGCTTCGCCCCGCGCGCCTTCGCCTCCATCACCCACTGGAACCCGACCGGATGGCACTCGGCCATGTTCGAGCCCTGGATGACGATGCAGTCCGCGTTCTGCAGATCCTGCTGGAAGGTGGTCGCGCCGCCGCGTCCGAACGAGGTTCCCAGACTGGGAACGGTGGAGGAGTGTCAAATACGGGCCTGATTCTCGATCTGCACCGCGCCGAGCGCGGTGAACAGCTTCTTGATCAGGTAGTTCTCCTCGTTGTCGAGCGTGGCGCCGCCGAGGCTCGCGAAGCCCATCGTGCGCCGCACCCGCAGCCCGTCCTCGGTCTCCCACTGCCAGCCGCGCCGGCGCGCCTCGATCACCCGGTCGGCGATCATGTCCATCGCCGTGTCGAGGTCGAGCGCCTCCCAGTCGGTGCCGTGCGGGCGGCGGTAGAGGACCTGGTACTCGCGGGCGGACCCCGTGGTGAGCTGCAGGCTGGCCGAGCCCTTCGGGCACAGCCGGCCCCGGCTGACCGGCGAGTCGGGGTCGCCCTCGATGTGGGTGACCTTGCCGTCCTTGACGAACACGTCCTGCCCGCAGCCGACCGCGCAGTACGGGCAGATCGACTTCACGACCTTGTCGGCCGTGCTCACCCTCGCCCGCAGCCGCTCGCTGCCCGCGCTCTTCGCGGCCGCGCCGCGGCCGAGCGGGTCGCCGTCGGTGAACTGGCGGTAGACGGGCCACGACTCGATCCACCTGCGAACGCCCATGTCCACCCCCTCGTCACCTCGGTGCGGCGTCCACCTACCCGGCGCCCGGCCCGCAAAACACGGGCCGGGCGCGGGTCGGTCGATCGGAGGCGGCTGGCCCCGTCACCTGGTAGCGAAGGCCGCCAGGTTCGTCGAGATCGGCTCGGGCCGCCCGTCGTTCTGCACGGCCGAGGCGGTGAGGACGTCGATGTGCTGGTAGCCGGCCGCGACGACGTCGCCGGGCTGCGGGTCGCCGAACCCGAGGCCGTCACCCGCCTGAAGGTTGAGGACCGGGTTGGCGGTGATGCCGCCCTCGTGGACGGCGTCGTCCGCGATGCCGGGTGAACTCGCCAGCGCGATGTCGGTGATCAGCTTCGTGGGGAAGTAGTGCTCGGTGAAGTCGAGCGGATGCTCCGACAGGCTGCGCGCCAGCTCGGCGATGTCGGTGACCTCCTTGCCCGCGGCCGTGAACGGTGTGCCGTCCTTGGACTTGTGGACCGGGTCGTCCGGGGCGCCGACGCGGTCGAAGTTCCGCCACGTGTAGAGCGGGCCGCCGGGCTCGTCCGGAATGGCCTTCTTCTCCGTGCCGAGGAGCCGGGAGAGGCCGCCGAGGCCGATCTCCTCCAGGTTGTTCGGCGCCGGGAACTCCTTGTCGGCGATCGTGCCGCCGTCCCAGAAGCCGACGCTGGCCTGCATGAAGGCCAGCGGCTGGGAGTGGTCGTCCAGGAGCCCGCCGAGCGCCGCCGCGTTGCTGAACCGGAAGTCCTTGACCGTCGGCGATCCCGTGATGAACGTCGGGTAGTCCTTGGAGAACAGCAGCCGGTACGTCATGTCCTGGTTGAACCCGGACGGGATGTACGTCGACAGGTCGGACTCGCCGCCCGGGTCGAGGTTGGCGGCGAGGCCCGCGATCGCCAGCAGGTTCATCGTCTCGGTGTTCACCACTGCCGGGGCCGAAAGGGCACGCGGGACGACCCCCGCCTCCAGCCCGGCCTTCACGGCGCCCGCGCCGAACTCCACGAGCGGGACCCACTCGGCCGGGACCTGCCCGCCCATGCCCGGCAGCCCCTTCGCGATCCGGGTGTCGAGCGCGAAGTAGCCGGAGCACTGGTTGTGGCCCGCGTCGGCGGTGGTGGCGTGGTCCCCGTCGAAGTCCCACTCGGCGAAGTAGGCCGTCAGGACGCCGCCGAGCGAGTGCCCGCCGCAGAGCATCTTCTCCTTGCGCGCCCGCTGGTCCGGAAGCTCCCTGGCCATCAGGTCGTACTGGTCGCGGACGGTCTGCTCGAGCCCGACGTGCTGCAGCCACTTGACCTGGTCGTTCGTCTGATACCCGGCGAACTTCCGCCCGTCGACCTCCTTCTGCCGGTAGTAGTAGTCGACCGCGAGGTGGACGTCCCGCGCCGCCAGCCCCGCCTGGACGCCGGTGCGGTCCTCCAAGCAGTTCGACCGCCGGTCGAGGGCCCAGAACTCGATGTGCCGCCCGCTGCGGGCCGCGGCCGCCACCGTGTTGCGCGCGACGCTGTCGAACGCGCCCGCGCCCTCCAGGATGCCGGGCTGCGCGACGAGGATCCGGTCCGCGTCCGCCGACTCGGCCGGGCCGTCCTCGTGCCGGAAGCGCAGGTAGGACAGCCAGTCGCACGCTTCCGGCCGCGGCCCGGCCGACGCGGGCAGCGGCACCTTGACCCGCACCACCGACTCGTTGACCTCGGTGACGGGCGAGCCGGACGGCACGGGCACCTCGGTCCGGCCGGCTTCGCGCGCGCTCACCGGCACGGCCGCCGCCGCGCCCGCGGCCAGCGCGGACGCGGCCAGCACCGAGACCGTGAGCATGGGGAGGGCTGGTCGCCCCATCGGCTGCTCCTTCCGGAGGGGGATCGGTTACGGGGCAACAATGAACCTGTCGGATTCCTGGCGACAGTCGGTTATTTGCACAATTTCCCCGCGGCCCTTGTCCCCGGCTGACAAGGCCCTCGACCCGGGCCCCCTCCCGCCTGCGGAGACACCTCAGCCGAGGACGGCCGTCCCCGTCTTGCCGACCAGGTCCGCGAACTCGGCGCGCTCGGCGGGCGACAGGGCCCGCTCGTACACGGCGGCGGAGAGCCTGTCGGTCATCCCCTCGGCCTCATCGCGCTGCGGCTTGAGGTGGCCGCAGTCGGGGAAGTCGCCCTGCCAGCCGAGGAACTGCGCCCGCTCCGGCGGGTTCGCGGCGAGGACGGCCTCCAGCGGCGAGAGCCCCGCCGCGGTCGTCGCGACCAGGTGCAGCCCGCCCCGCAGCTCCCGGAGGAGGTGGAGCACGTGCGTCAGGCGCGCGGGCCCGTCCTCGGGGAGCGGTTCGGCCCGCCACCCGGCGAACAGCGGCAGCCCGGACGCCTCGGCCGCCGCCACGACCCGCTCGCCCAGCTCGCACAGGCGCGGGTCCTCGGGGACGTTGTCCCGGCCCCAGTCCGCGCACGCGAGCGCGTACCGCCGGGCGGCCTCCCGCGCGCCGGCGACCGCGACGCCCTCCTCCCACATGGGGCGGACGAGGCCCGGCGCGAACCAGCCCAGCGCCGCGTACACGACGTCGGCGTCGACGTCGCCCAGGACGCCGCACCGCCCGGCGAAGTAGTGCGCGAACGGGTTGTCGTACCCGTTCTCCTTCCCGTGCGCCCACGTCGCCTTGTCGAGCATCCACTTAGCCCCGACATCATGAATGATCTTGTCCGCGGCGCGCACGGTGTCCATCGCGCTCAGCTCGCCCATGGGGGGACCTCCTCGTCGTAAGTAAGCCGTACGTTACTTGCGGTCGGCGGCCGGGGGCGGCC